>JAYSTT010000570.1:0-5673 GCA_043719495.1 Ferruginibacter sp.
TCAAGCTTATCTATTACATGTTGCTTTACAATTATGCTCAGCTTTTTTACATCATATACAAAACCAGTTTCGGGGTTAGGCTCACCTTTTAGTGTAACATAAAGTTCAAAATTGTGCCCATGCCAGTTTTCGTTGGCACATTTGCCAAATATAGCTTCGTTTTTTTCCCTGCTCCAGTTGGGGTTAAAAAGTTTATGGGCTGCATTAAAATGTTCTATACGGGTGATGTAAACCATTAGTTGCTATCAAAAATTTTGGCAAAGGTAACTTCTAAATCCTGAAATATGAAGCGTAAACACGACTTTTGCTGTATGCAAATTTTACTGATAGCGGCAACAGCAGGCGAAATTGAACTGTTTATAAATAAGTATTCCAATGTAGATATATTAATTACAGGGGTAGGAACGCATGCGGCTATTTATCATTTACAAAAAAGATTACAGCAGGTAGATTACGATTTTGTAATTCAGGCTGGTATTGCAGGTGCTTTTTCTAAAGAATTAAGCCTGGGAGAACCTGTTTTAGTTAAGCAGGATAGTTTTGGCGATTTAGGGGCAGAAGATAAAAGAATATTCACCCCTTTCTTCACATCGGGATTAATTAATGCCCACGAATTTCCTTTTACAGATGGCTGGTTAATGAATTCTTCTGAAGGGGTATTTAAAAAATCAATGCTGAAAACAGTAAAAGCTGTAACAATAAATAAAGTGAGCGACAGTTATTTGCAAAAACTTCAACTGATAGATGCATTTAATCCACAAATTGAAAGTATGGAAGGTGCTGCATTGCATTATGTTTGTTTACAGGAAGAAATTCCGTTTGTACAAATAAGAACGATTAGTAATTATGTGGGAGAGAGAGATAAAACCAAATGGAAAATTAAAGAAGCGATTGAAAATTTGAATAACGAATTACCAAAACTAATTAACCAATTAAAAAAATAATGTGAAACTGACTTTAGGCTTTTCGCCTTGCCCCAACGATACTTTTATTTTTGACGCTTTGGTCAATAATAAAATAGATACAGAAGGTTTGGATTTTGATGTGATTTTAGAAGATGTGCAAACCCTTAACCAGTGGGCAATTGAGGGCAAGTTAACTATTACTAAACTGAGTTATGGAGTATTGCCGTTAGTACTGGATAAATATATTGTATTAAATAGCGGCAGCGCTTTGGGTAATGGGGTAGGGCCGCTGTTAATTAGTAATTTGGAATTAGTAATTAGGAATGTAGCAGATTTTGTTATTGCAATACCCGGAGAAAACACAACAGCGCATTTACTTTTTTCGTTGGCTTATCCTGATGCAAAAAATAAAATATTTTTACGTTACAACGAAATTGAAAAATTTGTTGTGGATAATAAAGGGCTGGGTGTTATTATACATGAAAACAGGTTTACTTATCAGGCTAAAGGCTTGCATAAAATAATTGATTTGGGGGATTACTGGGAACAAAAAACGGGTAACCCCCTTCCATTAGGTGGTATAGTAGTAAAAAGAAATATCGATAATGTTTTGCAACAAAAAGTTGACAGGCTGATAAAAAAAAGTATTGAATACGCTTTTACAAAATATCCCGAATTGAATGATTACATTAAATTACATTCTCAGGAGATGAGTGAAGATGTAATGCGAAAACATATTGATTTGTATGTAAATAATTATTCGCTTAGTTTGGGAAAAGATGGGAAAGCTGCGGTGATGAAATTGCTATCAGTTTATCAGCAAACAAATAATTTGGTAATTACTGAAAAAAATATTTTTGCAAATTAATACCAGAGTACCCGTTACTTTTTTAATGCTTTAGCATATACATCTAAACAACGCTTTCTTGCCACTTCATGCTCTACTATTGGTTTGGGATAATTAAATTCCTGAAACTCCGGCACCCATTTCTTAATATAAGCCAGTTGAGGATCAAATTTCTGTGTTTGCAGATAAGGGTTAAATATTCTGAAATATGGTGCAGCATCGCAACCACTGCCTGATGCCCATTGCCAGCCGCCGTTATTGGCAGCTAAATCAAAGTCTAATAATTTTTGTGCAAAATAGGCTTCACCCAATCTCCAGTCAAGCAACAAATGTTTAGTAAGAAAAGATGCCACAATCATTCGTACCCTGTTGTGCATAAAACCTGTTGCATTTAATTCTCTCATACCGGCATCCACAATGGGATAGCCAGTTTGCCCGTTACACCATTTTTCAAACTCTCCGTTATCAATACGCCATTCAATTGAATCATATTGAGGTTTAAATGATTTGCCTTTACCCACCTGCGGAAAATGCCAAAGTATCATGTGATAAAAATCACGCCATATCAATTCGTTTAAATAAGTTTCAGATAAATTTTTACTTTTTGCGGCAAGTTCTCTTATGCTTATTGTACCAAAGCGCAGATGTACCCCTAATTGAGAAGTACCTTTTACAGCAGGAAAATTTCTTTGCTCCTGGTATTTTTTTACCAACTCTTCATCAAGGCTCTTTGAAGGGAAAATTTTATTAATTGCTGTAAACCCAATTTCATGTAAAGAAGGAATTGCAGCAGCGGACTGTTTATAAAAATTAGTGTAATATTTTTCGGTAGAATATTTTTTTAAATGGGCATCATTAACAACGGCTTTCCATTTTCGGCTGTAAGGAGTAAAAACTGTATAAGGATTGCCATCATCTTTCAGCACTTCATCTTTTTCTAAAATTACCTGATCTTTATAAGTGTTAAAAGTTATACCGTTACTGTTTAATAAACCAGCAATTAATCTTTCTCTTTCTAAAGCATAAGGCTCATAATCATGATTGGTAAAAACATTATCAATTTTATATTTGGCTATTAATGTTTTAAAAATTGATAACGGGTTACCATAATATACTTCCAGAGAAGAGCCAAAGGTTTTTAATTGTAGCTGAATTTCTTCCAAGGCCGCATGAATAAATTCCACTCTTCTGTCTGCCTTATCTTCTAATTGATCTAAAATATTAGTATCAAATATAAAAACCGGCACTACCGGGTTATTGCTTTTTAAAGCATGGGAAAGCCCTGTATTATCATGCAGGCGTAAATCACGCCTGAACCAGAATATATTGATTGTTTGCATAATTCAACTGATAACAGTGAAACTACAAAATGGTTGGCGGAATAGCAGCGTATATTTTTTTAATACTTGTGTTGCTAAAAATTTTATCAGCAATGCTTTTTACCCACCGTAGGTTATATATCGAATTGGTTAAAAAAATTTCATCGGCATCCAGAAGTTCATCAATAGTTATTTCTTTTTCAATGCAATTAAAACCAATAGCATTTAATTTATCAAATATATATTTTCTCATAACACCTGCAACACAACCTTCGCTTAGGGGAGCTGTATACACCACTTCATTTTTAACAAAAAAAATATTGGCAATAGTGCAGTCGCAAATTCTGCCATGGCTATTTAATACAATGGCATCATTCCATTTTTCTTTTTTTGCCTGTAGTGCTGCCATCACATAAGGCAGGTAATTATTATGTTTTAAATTGCTGAGTATGTCGCAGCTTTTTTTTGCCTGTGGGTAAATACCAATGTCAAGCCCGTTACTGTTTAATTCGCCATTGCCCACTGGTAAGGGCCATGTTTGAATAATGTAATTGGGAGCATAATCAACTGCATCATATAAACCGCCCTTTCCTCTGAAAATGGTTATACGGATACGGGCTGCTTTTTCATGTTGATTTTTTTTTGCCAGCAGTAAAACTTCTTCCAGCAACTTATCAGGATTGAAATGTTTTGGAATTGTAAACTGTAAAATATTTAACCCCTTCCAAAGCCGGGCAAAATGTTCATCTTCCAAAATTAATTGGCCATTTTTCATTTTAATGGTTTCAAACAAACCGTCTCCATAACGAAGGCCCCTGTTATCTGCGGTAATTACCGGCGTTTCTTCTTTATATATTTTTCCATTAAAATTAAACCATGCCATAGTGCAAATATATTTAAACAGAAAAGCATTCGCTGCTCATCTTTACTACAATCTACACTTTTAACTTGTTTTTTAGTCAGCAAGGAAAAATAAGCAACCAAAAAAAATAGGGTTACCGGTAATATGAAAGGGAATTAATAAATAAAATAATTTGCAAACAACATGTTTTTTTTCAAAAAAGCTGAAGAGGATCTCAACCGGAATGAAAGGTGGGAAAAGTAAAATCCCACCATTGCTGGTGGGCTTTACTTTTTCATAACAGTTTTTGAGGTCAAGCTTTTCAGAAATTTTGGAAATTATAATTCGTCGTCTAATATTTTATGTTTTACTGCATACATTATTAAACCTGCTGTACTTTTAGCACCGGTTTTTACTTTTAGTTTATCTCGTATAGCTTCCACCGTGCGTGGACTTAGATCTACTATATCAGCAATCTCTTTAGTACTCTTTTCTTCACACATCAATTTCAATATCAGCATTTCCTTATCATTCAGTTGCGCTTCCTGCTGCATTAATTTTTGCGGCGTTATAAAATTGCGTTGTTTAAGGTTGGTAAGCAAGGCCTTGTTGGTAAGCGAATTAAAATAGTATTCCTGTTCGTGACAGGTTTTTATGGCTTCATAAATAATTTCACTGTCGCTGGTTTTGGTAAGATAACTGTTAGCACCCAGTTCCATTAGTTTGGTAATCATGCTATGGTCATCCATCATTGTAAGCATAATTATCCTGATATCGGGGTAAAGTTTTTTAATTTCCGGCAAGCTGGTAATACCATCCATAACCGGCATTTGTATATCCAGCAGAATTACATCTGTAGAAATATTTTTAAGCATATTTAATAAATGCATACCATTATCTGCCTCAGCAATTACCTGAATATCTTTTTTTGCACTTAACGCTGTTTTAACACCGGCACGGTACAATACGTGGTCATCTGCAATTATTACTTTTATAGGTTCTCCGTTATCATTTTTAGAAATCATAATATGTTGGGCTTAAGGATTTAGTATTTTACTCTATACTAACGCCGGAGTGCAAGTTTAAATTATAATTACTCATGAGAAAGCGTGTAATTACCCTATGTTTTGGATGGGGATTTTACGATAGATTGGGAGGGATGTAACGTAATAATTAAACGATGGTTACATGAATCTATAGTTTAGGGTAGTGAGGTAAGGCGAAATATCTATAAAATAATAACAGTTATTAAATGAAATTAGTATCACAGAATCTGTGAGGTTTAATACAGTACTTAATTTTTAAGGGAATAGTTAAAAGAAAATTGATATATAGGCAACGAATAACCTATTTCGGGTTGTTTAGAGTATTTGTAATATACCGCTTTAAGGTTTACCAAATTATTTATTTCTACCCCAAAGCCAAGGGAATAACCATGATATATGCCGTTGGTATTTACATCAGGTAAAAATTCTTTTATTTGAGTTGGATTTGAAAAACACCCTATGTACCGCAGTGCCAGCCAACATACACCCACATTTTTTGCATTATTGCGTTCCCATGCACCCGTTTGAAAATATAAACCCAGCGTAGCAAAACTGTTTAAAAAATTAGTAGGCTTGCCTGTTTGCGGATCAGTTACTGACCCGGTACGGTAGCCAGTTAAAACCCTTTCGCCAATATGGTACAAAAAGCCTGTTTTGGTTACTCTTTGTGTTTGCTTAAAATATACAACAGCATCTATAGAAATATTGATAAGGC
>JAYSTT010000058.1:0-4382 GCA_043719495.1 Ferruginibacter sp.
ATTCGCCCCGAAACTAATTTTGTAAACGTTGGCGAACGTACTAACGTTACCGGCAGTAAAAAATTTGCCCGATTAATTAAAGATAATTTGTACGAAGAAGCTTTATCTGTTGCCCGCCAGCAGGTAGAAAGTGGCGCACAGGTAATTGATATCAACATGGATGATGCCATGCTGGAAGGTGTGGAAGCGATGACCACTTTTTTAAATTTGGTACAGGCCGAGCCGGATATTGCCAAGATACCCATCATGATTGACTCCAGCAAATTTGAAATTATTGAAGCTGGGCTAAAATGTGTGCAGGGTAAATGTATTGTCAATTCTATTTCGATGAAGGAAGGCGAAGCTAAATTTATTGAGCAGGCGCATATTTGTAAAAGCTATGGTGCGGCAGTTATTGTTATGGCTTTTGATGAAGTAGGGCAGGCGGATACTAAAGCCCGTAAAATAGAAATTTGCCAACGGGCTTATAAAATATTAACAGAGCAGGTAGGTTTTGCCCCGCAGGAAATTATTTTTGACCCTAACATTTTTGCAATAGCCACCGGCATTGAAGAGCACAGTAATTATGCAGTGGATTTTATTGAAGCAACCAGAGAAATAAAAAAATTAATGCCGCTTACCAAAGTGAGTGGTGGTGTAAGCAATGTATCTTTTTCTTTCAGGGGAAACGATCATGTACGGGAAGCGATACACAGTGTGTTTCTCTACCACGCTATTAAAGCCGGAATGGATATGGGCATTGTAAATGCAGGGCAATTGGTAGTGTATGATGAAATTGAACCCACATTAAAAAAATTATGTGAAGATGTTATTCTCAATATCAACAACGAAAATAACGAAGCTACCGAAGCATTAATTGTTTTTGCAGAAACAGTAAAGGCAAAAGGAAAAGAAATTGTAAAAGATGAAAAGTGGAGAGACGAACCGGTAGAAAAAAGATTATCACATTCATTAGTAAATGGTATTACCGATTATATTGATGCGGATACTGAAGAAGCCAGGCAAAAATATCCTAAGCCATTGGATGTAATTGAAGGGCCGTTAATGGATGGTATGAATGTGGTAGGTGATTTATTTGGTGCCGGAAAAATGTTTTTACCTCAGGTGGTTAAAAGTGCCAGGGTAATGAAAAAAGCGGTGGCGGTTTTAACACCGTTTATCGAACAGGAAAAACTTGATAGACAAAATGCCCACATCGCCGCAGGTACAGTTAATGAAGAAACGAGTGGTGCCTCAAAAATTTTATTAGCTACCGTAAAAGGTGATGTGCATGATATTGGAAAAAATATTGTGGGTGTGGTATTGGGTTGTAATGGATACGATATTATTGATTTGGGTGTAATGGTAAGCACCGATAAAATTTTAGAAACCGCCATTAAAGAGAAGGTGGATATTATTGGATTGAGCGGATTAATTACCCCCTCGTTGGATGAAATGGTGCATGTGGCACATGAGATGAAACGCCGGGGCATGAATTTGCCGCTGATGATTGGTGGTGCTACTACCAGTCGTATGCACACCGCAGTAAAAATTGCGCCGCAATACGATGAAGGGGTTATTCATGTATTGGATGCCAGCCGCAGTGTAACTGTTGCAGGCAGTTTATTAAGCAAAGAACAAAAGCCAGATTTTTTAAGCGGCATTAAAAAAGAATACGATAAACTGGTGGTTGACTTTGGTAATAAAAAATCTACCAAGCAATATTTAACTTTTGAGCAGGCGCAAAAAAATCCTGTAGTAATTAACTGGGATAATTTTACTCCTGTAGCACCCACATTTACCGGAACCAAAACTTTTAAACATTACGATTTAAAAGAAATTGCTGAGTATATTGATTGGCAGCCATTTTTTATTGCGTGGGAAATGCACGGTAAATTTCCTGCGATATTAACCGATAGCATTATTGGTGTGGAAGCTACTAAACTATACAATGATGCAAAAAAATTATTGCAACAAATAATTGAAGAAAAATGGTTGAATGCGAGGGGAGCGATTGGTTTTTGGGCTGCAGAAAAAACTGCGCCTGATACTGTTGTTGTAAAGCGTGATAGTGGGGATGTACAATTAGATTTTTTACGTCAGCAAATTAAAAAGGCCGAAGGGCAACCGAATTTATCGTTGGCAGATTTTATAAAACCATCAACTAACAACGAACAACGGACAACGGATTTTCTGGGCGCATTTGCCGTAACCATTGAAGGTATTGAACCTCACATCAAAAAATTTGAAACTGCTTTTGATGATTACAATAAAATTATTTTACAGGCTTTGGCAGATAGATTAGCAGAAGCCTTTGCAGAATTATTGCACAAAAAAACACGCCAGGAATATTGGGGTTATGCTACCGACGAACACCTTACTAACGAACAATTAATTAAAGAAGAATATCTCGGTATCCGTCCGGCACCGGGTTACCCTGCCTGCCCCGATCATACAGAAAAATATAAATTGTTTGAGTTGCTTGGGGGTAAAGAGGCTACCGGTATTGAACTTACAGAATCGTTAGCCATGTATCCGGCATCATCAGTATCGGGCTGGTATTTTGCTAACCCCGAAAGTAAATATTTTGGTGTGGGTAAAATTGAACAAGACCAGTTGAAAGATTATGCATTAAGAAAAGGGATGAGTTTGGAGGAAGCGACGAGGTGGTTGAGGCCGATATTAGAGTAGAGTACGTTGACAAAATATTTTTTAGGATAACCAATACAATTTATTTAGCCTGGCTTTAATATTTTTCCAACTTCGTGCCGGTACATCCTGCTAACGGGTAATTCTTGTTTTGCAATTTCAATAAGTTCATTTGTATAAGATTCTATTTTATTCAATGCAACAATATAAGAACGGTGAATACGCAAAAAATCTTTTTCGGGCAATATTTCTTCAATTGAAGAAATAGATTGCTTGGTGATAATTGTTTTACCTGTCGTTACAACTTTTATATAATCTTTTAAACTCTCGATATATAAAATATCCTGAAGCGAAATTTTTAAATTTTTTCTGTCGGCCCTAAGTGTTATAAAAATATCTGCTTGCTTATCTTTATTTTCTGAGTAAGGTATATAGTTTTCCAGTGTATGCAGGTTAGTATCCATTACTTTATTTACTGCTTTTAAAAATCGCTCAAACGAAATTGGCTTCAATAAATAATCCACCGCATCTAGTTCAAAGCCTTCTACTGCAAATTTTCTAAAGGCTGTTGTGAAGATTACTTTAGGAGGGTTTTTTAAAGTACGCATCAGGTCGGTGCCAAGTAACTGAGGCATTTGAATATCAAGAAATAGTAAATCAATAGTATTTTTTTGAAGCATAGCTAATGCTTCAAGTGCATCTACACATGTTCCCGCCAATTGCAGGGTTGGCACCGAAGCAATATATTTTTTCAGTACTTCCAAAGCAGGTGGTTCATCATCTGCCGCAAGACAAATAATTTTTTTATCATTCATACAAAAAAATTAAAGTTTAAAGCTAATTCCTGCCATCAACACATAATCTGGTGAGCCGCCGGGCCCCACTGTATTAATACCTGTAAGTTTTGTCAATTTTTTATCCGGTATATTTTGTTTTATTCTACGCCCAATAATAATTGGTGCATAAAAATACAGGGCGGTAGTTTTTTTCTTATAAATTATTCCCGGCTCAACCGATAAGTTGTGCCCGGCTCTCCGCAATCCATTGCTTCCTCCAATTAAATCATACACCGGCGATCCTTCTCCTCTTATACCTGCAGAAAAAGAAATTTTATTTAAATTAATAAGAGCACCTGCCCGGTAAGAATATACATCTGGAACACTGCACTCCACAGCTCCCGCCTTTAATTGATTGGGAGAAGGTGTTCTTCCAAATGTATAAGCCGTTCCGTTTTGTTCCCTTGGGCTTATAAGATAATATAAATTACCGTACAGACTGATGTTTTTATTTATACAATAATAAGTGTTAAGTTCTGTAATAATTCCTGTGCCGCCATCGCCCAGTTGTATACCAGGATTTACTGCTGATAATATTTTAGTGGTATCGTCCCTGTAAAAATAATCCTGGTATTTATAATCCCCTGTTGCCAGTTTAATACCAAGACCTAATTGCACATTCCATTTTTGTATTTCTGCAGGCCTCCGCAACCATTTATAAACAGTAAACCGTAAATCGCCTGCACCAAAAGAATGAGTACTGCGGCGTTGGGTATTCAAACCTCCATGTTCAAATGCTGTAGTTCTTGTATTTGCTGTAATGGGTAGGCCAAGGTTAGCCGACCATCCCTTAACAAACATTTTGCTGACAGATATGTCAAGTGTGTATGTATCATTTTCCGATTTGTTTTGTGCAGCCGTTTTCTGGTCAATCGTTTCTTTAAAATCACGGGACGATTGAAAGTACCGGTTAGTAAA
>JAYSTT010000571.1:0-5661 GCA_043719495.1 Ferruginibacter sp.
CCACCAGGGCAAATAATCACTGATTTGCCATTTGGTTTAACCGGCTTAAAAATAGTGAGGGTGGGTTTACTCACTTTGGCAATCTTTGTTACATTATCAGTGAATGTTGAATTTTCTTTATCTGGAGTTGGTTTACTGTTGGGTATAGCAGCTTTATACAAAGGAATTACCTCTGGATCTTTTTGAGTTAGTGAGTTGATATCATATATTTTCGCTTTCAAATTATTACCAGTAGCATAAAATAAAATTTGTTTAGTTGTAAATTTACAAAAAGGAATATCTCTGCAAGATAAATCTCTATTTGGTTTTAGTGATTCCAATTTAGGCAGGCTATTTAATCCTAAACTTTTGTTAGTACAGCAGCCGGTATTTGAAATTAATCTTTTAGCATAAGAATAATTAATTAACATAGCGGGGAATAAAATACAGGTCGCAGGGATTAAAAACAAAATTTTACTACAATAATTTTTTAAAACAGATGCCATGGTAACTTTTTTTAAAACAAATCCATTTTATTTTTTACGAAATTAAACTACCTTAATTCAACGTGTTGTTCCGGCTCCTGTACTTTATAACCTTTTACTCCAAAATAAATAATTACCAAAAAGCAAACAAAAGGAACAATGTAACCAATTTGTATATTGTCGTTGTATAAGTCAATTATACGTCCCATAATAAAAGGGAATACTGCTCCGCCTACAATGGCCATTACCAAAAGAGATCCGCCTATTTTTGTTTCGTGCCCAAGGTTTACCAAACCCAGCGCAAAAATTGTAGGAAACATAATAGACATAAAAAAACCCATTGCACCCAATGCATAAATTACAATACTGCCATTACCAAAAATTGCCAATAAACAAAGCAAAGATGCAACTATAGCATAAATAGTTAGTAATTTATGCGAAGCAATATATCTGGTTAATAATGTACCAATAAAGCGGCCTGCTAAAAACAAAACTCCGTAAATAGTTCCTAAATAATATCCCGCAGTTTTCTCATCTACGCCCCCACCCTTTATTGCCATACGCACAAAAAAACTGGTAACACAAACCTGGGCACCTACATAGGCAAATTGTGCAAAAACAGCCCAGGATAAATGTTTATGGCGAAAGGCTTTTATAAATTCAGCAAGTTTTGCATTTTTATTATCATCTTTTATTTCGGGTAAATGAAAGAAATAAAACAGCAGGGCAACAAGTAAAAACCCACACGCAATAAAAATATAAGGTGTTTTTACGGCTGAAGATTCCATATTGAGGTAAGTCAGCTTTTCTGCCAGTGGCATTTTCATTAATTCATCTTTTGTATGCTCCACACCTGATAAAATAAATTTAGCTCCAACTAATGGTGCAATAAATACTGCCAGCCCATTTATTGAGGCTCCTAAATTTAATCTTGTACTTGCGCCCTTTTCATCGCCTAAAATTGCGGCATAGGGGTTTGCTGCAGTTTCTAAAATAGTAATACCGCAACCAATAATAAATAATGCCAGTAAAAATAATTCGTATGTACGGTTGTTGGCAGCAGGTACAAATAAAAAGGCTCCAATACCTGCTAAAATTAAACCAGTAATAATTCCTTTTTTATAACCCCATTTTTTTAAAATCATACCTGCCGGAATGGCCATTAAAAAGTAGGCAAAAAATATGGCCACGTCTATTAAAGTAGATTGGGCATTACTTAATTGGCAGGCTTTTTTTAAATGCGGAATTAAAATACCATCAAGGTTATGTACCATACCCCATAAAAAAAATAAAAATGCTACCAATATAAATGGAACTAAGTATTTATTTTTTTCTTTCTGATTTCCTGTATAAACAGCAGCTGGTTTCACTGAATGTATTGCCATATCGATATTTTGATTTTACTATTTTTAAAAGTGATGTTACAAATTATAAAAAATTACTGCATTATTTAATACTTTTTCCGGTTGTTTGTTATTTAAAAGATTACCCAGCGCTTCTTTATTAGTCATCCATGTTTTGGTATAAATACCGGCCAGTCGCCTACACAAAAGCATCTGTTATCTCCAAATTGATTTAATACAAACTCAATATTTTACAATTTTAAAGATAAATATAACCCGGCTTCTAAATTTATAAGTTGGCTTTGGGTTTAAAACTTCAACACAATATAGTAATAACAAAATATACAATCCGCAAAGATTCTTTACACTCCATTACCTTTGCACAATGGAAATAAGCAATCGCAAGGCCTATCACGAATATTTTTTTGAAGCAAAATATATTGCCGGACTTGTATTGCAGGGTACCGAAATAAAAAGTTTACGGGCTGGCAGGGCCAGTTTTAATGATAGTTATTGTTTATTTGAAAATGGCGAACTGTTTGTAAAAAGCCTGCATATTTCTGAGTATTCTTTTGGCACTTACTCTAATCATGAACCGATGCAGGAAAGAAAACTGCTCCTTAATAAACGTGAGCTTCAAAAACTGGAAGGTAAAATAAAAGAGAAAGGTTACTCTATCATTCCTTTAAAAATATTTTTAACTGATAAAGGTTTTTTTAAAATGGAAATTGGCCTGGGAAAAGGGAAAAAATTATACGATAAGAGAGAAAGTATTAAGGAAAGGGAAAATGACAGGGATATAAAAAGAAAGTACGGAATATAAGATTTCCCTTACAGATAATTGATAGCGCTTAACATTCACTTAAACTAATAGGCACATTTACCGCCAATCCACCATCAGCAGTTTCTTTGTATTTACTGTTCATATCCAAAGCGGTATCCCACATAGTTTTAATTACACCGTCTAAACTTACTTTGGCATAATCCGGAGTACTTTGCAAGGCAAGCTGGCTGGCTGTTATTGCTTTTATGGCACCCATCGTATTTCTTTCAATACAGGGAATTTGTACCAAACCGCCAATCGGGTCGCAAGTTAAACCAAGGTGATGTTCCATTGCAATTTCGGCAGCCATTAAAGTTTGTCTTTGGGTTCCTCCCATACATTCGGTAAGTGCAGCTGCGGCCATGGCGCTGCTTACTCCAATTTCTGCCTGGCATCCGCCCATGGCTGCAGAAATAGTTGCCCCTTTTTTAAATATACTGCCCACTTCGGCAGCAGTTAATAAAAACTGGATTATTTTTTCATCAGTATTACCATCGCAAAAAGCAATATAATAATGCAGTACAGCAGGAATTACTCCAGCTGCACCATTGGTAGGTGCGGTAACCACTCTTCCAAAACTTGCATTCTCTTCATTTACAGCCAGGGCAAAGCAACTCACCCAGTCTAAAATATATTTAAAATCATTTCCTCCCTGTTTAATTGTTGCCAGCCAGCTGCCGTAATCATTATAGCTGCGGCCATTTATTAATTTTTTATTAAGCCCCGCCCCTCTTCGTTTTACATTTAATCCACCTGGCAAAATGCCATCAGCATGGCAGCCTCTGTAAATACATTCTTTCATTACTTTCCAGATGTTCAATACACCTGCTTTGGTCTCTGCTTCCGGCCTCCAGCTACTTTCATTTTCCAACACCACATCACTTACATTAAAGCCGGTTTTCATACACCAATGCAGCAACTCATCTGCACTATTTATTGGAAACGGAAGGTTTACTTCGTTAGCAGCGTTGCTATCCTCTCCTTCTTTAATTACAAATCCACCGCCTATAGAATAATAGGTTTCTGCCAGGGATGTATCATCATTCAATTTTACCAAAAAAGTTAAGGCATTTGGATGGAAAGGTAAACTCTCGCTATATAAAAATTCTATATCTTCAGCAGGATCAAAATCAATCTCATGTTTACCGGCAAGCAATAATTTTTTCATTGTTTTTATATCATCAATTTTGGCAATGATATTATTTACATTAAAGGTTACCGGATCGTGGCCACCTAACCCTAATTGCACAGCAATATCAGTACCATGCCCAATACCCGTTTTGGCTAATGAACCATATAACAATACTTCAATGCTTTTTACATCATTTAAAATACTTTTTTGCTGAAGAGAATGGGTAAATCGTTGTGCTGCACGCCATGGGCCAAGTGTATGGCTGCTTGAAGGGCCAACACCTATTTTAAACATATCAAAAACCGAAATGGCTTCGTGACTCAAGTATCAATTTTTAGATAAAATCTATTTGCTTAAAAATACTATTGAAAATCTATTAGCTGAATGTTAAACACTAAAATGGAATTTGCAGGGATACTACCAACAGCATTACTACCATATCCCAAAGATGGTGGAATATATAAGTTAATAGAGCCTCCTTTTTTAACTAAAGGAATGCCTTTTTGCCAACCAACTATTAGTTGCCCCAAAGAAAAGCTGATACCGGTAAGATTCTCATCAAACTTAGTACCGTTGGTTAAATAACCTGCATACTTTACACTTACCGTATTGCAAATGCCCGGAAAAGTTGTGCCTGCACCTGGTGCCAGAATTTCGTAAAACAAACCACTGGGATGCTGAATTGCTGCAGGACGGCTGGTGGTAACATAGGCTTGTAAAGTAGCTATTTCACCTGCAGGTGCAACCAGGCTTGACTCTACGTAAGGGCATTTACTTTCCGTCTCTTTTTTACAAGAGGCAAACAAGATTACAATAGAACCAAAAACTAACAATTTCTTCATTATATTTTTATTTTTAAAAGGATAAAGTTAAGAGTTAATGTATGTTTAGGACGCTGCACCAGATAATTTTTTTTCTTTAAATTTTAATTCGTTATATAATTGCTCATTCATCTCCCATTTATAATGCATCCGAAAATAAGAAAAAAAGAGTATAATAATAATCACTGCAATAAAAGCCGTTAGAATATCGCCATTAGACAATTTCATAAACTTTGCCGTTTGTTCGGGTATAACAACCCCGGTTTGTTTATGAGATGCTGTAGTAAACCACGAAGGGAAGAAAATTTTTACTGCGCCAAAAAAAAGTAATACAGGCAGGCCAAACAAAAATGCCATGGGAAGCCCGGATAAAAGTTTATGCTTAAAACTACTTTCGCTAAGCCGCACTTTTTCCCAGTATATAATAAATTGTTTATTTTTTTCAGTAAGCATAGGGCAAAACTACTGCAATTACAGTAACAAGTTTGTTATATTGCAAATATCTTGTAGGTTTGTTATCATTAACTTTTAAGCATGAAAATAGAACAATTATTAGTGCAGCATTTTTACAATGCCAAACAAGTTACTTTACAGGGCATTGGTACTTTTACACTTTCGCCCGATTTTATAATGCCGGCAGATACTGATAAAGATATTATTCTGCCCGAAAATGCCATTACATTTCAATTCAACCAAAGAGCAACGGAAGATGAAACCCTGATTAATTATATTGTACAGCAAACAAGAAAAATAAAACCATTAGCTTCTGCCGATTTAGAATCGTACCTGATGCTGGCCAGTCAATTCTTAAATATAGGTAAACCATTTAAAATTGAAGGCATTGGTATGCTGGAAAAAAATCAGTCGGGGGAATTAGAATTTTTGCCCGGGCAGTTTATTAATACGAAAACAGAAAATGCCACCGTACAGTTAAAAGAAAAATCAAGAGAGGATATTTCTTTTTCCAACGAAGCAAAACCAACTGGTAATAGTAAAAAAATGATGGCCATACTTGCAGGTATAGTTGCAATTGCTGTAATTGCATGGTTTGCCTGGTATTTATTAAATAAGAAAAAAG
>JAYSTT010000572.1:0-5652 GCA_043719495.1 Ferruginibacter sp.
CTTCTTCCAAAATTGCTTTTTAAAGATTTTTTATTCTTTTCAACTGCCTTCTATGAACTCTTGCAGATTAAAATATGGTTTTTAAGGCTCGACTAATTACTGTGTCAGAGGATATTGATAAGTATAATGAAAATCTTCCCAAATATCTTTATATAAAGAATGACGGAACTGGTTCACTTATAACTTTAAAGATTGAAAAAGGAGAAGATAGTTTTTATTATGTTATTTTTAATATTGAAAGTTAGGATACAAATAATTTTTCTATGCCCCCTCAATTAACCCCACTGCATTGCCCCAGGGATCAATAACTGTAGCCACTTTTATACCGCCACCAACATCATTTACTTTGTACAAAATTATTGCGCCTTTTTCTACTAACTGCTTTACACAATTATCAATATTGTCAACTGCCCAGTGAGATACTGTTTGATTGCCAGCTACTACAGTTTCATCTTGCGGATGCAAGCCCAATTCGCAACCATTAAAGTCGAACCCAACATAAAAAGATTCATCAAAATAAGGGCTGGTTCCTGTCAATTCAATATACCATTCCTTTGCTTTTTGCAAATCGGGTACATAGTATATTACGGTTCTTAATTTTTTAAACATATTACTCCAACCCTAACGGGCTTTTTTAAGATTAAAATGATTGGTAAATATATTCAACAAAAGAAGAATGAAAGTAAATTCATTCTTCTTAAATATTTGTACTCCAGGTTCCCCTTTTAGAAAGTGTGTGGGTATTTATCTTACTGCTCCCATCTTAGCCTCAATACTTAATGTGGCATGTGGCACAGCACGTAAACGGGCTTTATCAATTAATTTACCTGTAATACGGCAAATTCCGTAGGTTTTATTTTCAATACGCATCAAAGCTTTCTCTAAATGATCTGTAAAAGTAATTTGACGGCTGGCCATCTGGCTCAGTTGCTCTCTTTCCATGCTCATACTGCCGTCTTCCATTGTCATGTAACGAGCATCATCATTATCGCCGCCCATTTCATCTTTACGGGTAATTAATCCCTGCAGGTAAGCCAGTTCCTTTTTAGCTGACTCTAATTTGCGCTGAATCAGTTCCCTGAACTCGTTCAAATCGGTATCATTGTACCTTACTAATGGTGCTCCAGGATCGTTTTTTGGCTGATCTAAAACAGACTTAGTAAAATCGGGTTGATATTTACGTGATGTTTTAGTATTTATTTTTGGCAGCACTACAGGTTTTGGCGGCTGTACTTTAATATCTTTTGCTTTTACCAATGCTATAGATTTTACTGGAGCCGGTTTAATTACCGGTTTTTTTACTTCAATTTTTTTGGGCATAGATTTTTGTGCCGGCTTTTTTACAGCTACCGGCTTTTTTGATATTAGTTTTTTAACAATTTTTTTAGCTACTGGCTTTTTAGATGAAATTACTTTTTTGGCAACTGCCTTTGCAGCTGGTTTTTTTGTTTTTGAGGCTGCTGGCTTTGACTTAGCCACAGGCTTTACCTGCTTTTTTGGAGCTGGCTTAGCAGACTTTTTAACGGGAGCAGATTTTTTTGCAGCTGCTTTAACGGGTTTAGACGGCTTTTTTGCTGCTGGTTTAGCAGCTTTCTTTTTAGTTGCCATGTTATGTTCCTTTTTTTATAACGTTAACATTTATAATGGCTTCGTTGATTTCAATAGCGTTGCCATCGTTAATTTGGGGCAAAAACGTTAAAGAATCTGCCAGAATTTCGGCGCAAATATAGGTTTTATATTCATTAAACGATGCTTCAAGACCTTCGTTTGCAGATACTTTCACAATAATCCTGTCGGTTAAATTAAAGCCACTTTCTTTACGGATAGTTTGAATGCGGTTTACAAATTCACGGGCTTCGCCTTCTTTTTTCAAAGTATCACTTATAGTTATATCTAATGCCACAGTTAAAGCCCCTTTGCTGGCCACTTCAAAACCGGGAATTTCGTCGGTACTTATTTCTACATCTTCTTTGGATATTGCTATGGCTACTTCGCCTTTTTTTACTTCATCTTCATTTAATATAATATCACCGTTATCTAATTGGTCAATTTCCGTATTGTTGAATTTGCCTATTTCTTCCGCCGCCCATTTCATTTTTGCACCCAATTTTTTACCCAGCGTTTTAAAATTGGCTTTTGCTTTTTTGCTGATAAAATTATTATCATCTGCCAATATCTCAATTTCTTTAATATTGGTTTCGGCTTTAATAATTTCTTCCACCAGTTTTATTCTTTCTACCATTTCTTTATCAATAACTGGGATAGAAACTTTTTGCAGTGGTTGCCTTACTTTAATATTTACTTTTTTACGCAGCGATAATATTAATGAAGAAGCATCTTGTGCCAGTTGCATCCTTTTTTCCAGATCAGCATTAATTACTTCTTGTTTTACTTTTGGAAAAAGGACATGATGCACCGATTCGTTTTTAAAACGGTTGCTTACTCCGTTAAGGTTTATAAATAACCAGTCGGCAAAGAATGGCGCAATGGGTGCAATTAATAACGATAATGTTTCCAAACATTCGTACAATGTTTGGTAGGCACAAATTTTATCCTGCTCATATTCACCTTTCCAAAAACGGCGGCGGCAAAGGCGTACATACCAGTTGCTTAAATGTGCATCTACAAAATCTTCAATAGCACGGCCGGCTTGCGTAGGCTCGTACTCATCCATATTTTGCTGTACCGTTTTTATTAATGTATTTAAACTGGATAAAATCCATTGATCAATTTCGGGCCTTTCTTTTACAGGTACATAATTTTCTTTAAACGCAAAGCCATCTACATTAGCGTACAAAGCAAAAAACTGGTAAGTATTATAGAGCGTACCAAAAAATTTGCGTTGTACTTCTTTAATACCTTCTGCATCAAATTTTAAATTATCCCAGGGGCTTGCGTTGGTAATTAAATACCACCGGGTAGCATCGGCACCAAATTTTTCCAGTGTTTCAAAAGGGTCAACAACATTGCCCAGGCGCTTACTCATTTTATTGCCATTCTTATCTAAAACAAAACCGTTTGAAACAACTGTTTTGAAGGCAAGACCAGCCCCAGCCCCTCCTATCCTTCCGCCAGTTGGCGGAGAGGGAGAAGTAGGAGATTGCAGCGAAAGATTATGTTTTGCTAATTCTTCATCAATACTTTCTTTTAATAAAGCTGCAAGTGCATGTAAAGTGTAAAACCATCCCCTTGTTTGATCCACACCTTCGGCAATAAAATCGGCAGGATAATTTTTTGCAAATTCTTCTACGTTTTCAAAAGGAAAATGATGTTGTGCATAAGGCATGGCACCACTATCAAACCAGACATCTATTAAATCTGGCACACGTTTCATTTCCTTTCCCGAATCAGAAACTAAAACTATATCATCTACATAAGGTTTATGTAAATCTAAAATGCCTTCGTGTAAATAATGTTTGTTGGTTTCTCCACCTAAAACTTCGGCTGCTTTTCTAATTTCAGTATTTAATTCTTCAATGCTGCCAATACATTTTTCAATTTCCCCATCTTCGGTTTTCCAAATGGGTAATGGTGTTCCCCAAAAACGGCTTCTGCTTAAATTCCAATCTACCATATTTTCTAACCAATTGCCAAAGCGGCCAGTGCCGGTGGCAGCAGGTTTCCAGTTGATGGTTTTATTTAATTCCACCATTCTTTCTTTTACAGCCGTGGTTTTTATAAACCAAGCATCTAAGGGATAATAAATAATGGGTTTATCGGTACGCCAGCAATGCGGATAACTGTGTTCGTATTTTTCTACTTTAAAAGCCCGGTTTTCTAATTTTAATTTTACGGCAATGTCAATATTTACATCTACATAATCTTTTTCGTTTTTATAATCTTTTACATAGCGGCTGCTAAATTCGCCTACACCCTCTACAAATTTTCCTTGTTTATCAACCAAGGTTAAAATACCTAAATTGTTTTTTTTGCCTACCCTAAAATCATCTGCACCAAAAGCAGGGGCGGTGTGTACAATGCCGGTACCATCTTCGGTGGTAACAAATCCTTTTTCATTACCATCACTATCCATAATGATTCTGAATGGTTCGGCTCCGGGGGTAATCTCCTGTATTTTTTCTAAAGTGTTTGCTTCGGAAGGAAGGAGTTGCTCGTATTCAAAGCCAGCTAACATATTTCCTTTGAAAGAATCAAATCCTTTGACTACATCAAGAATTTTCCATGGAATAACTTTTGAATCTTTTGTGTAACTGTTAAAGTCCCCATTTTCTCCCTCGGGTTTAAAATACTTTTTTATTAATTCCTTTGCCAATATTACATTTATAGGAAGGTGGGTATATGGATTAAATGTTTTTACTAAACTATAATCAATATTTCTTCCAATTGTTAATCCGAGATTTGATGGCAATGTCCATGGAGTTGTTGTCCAGGCGAGCAGGAAAATCTCAGTAGATTTTACTGCGTTTTGCTCCCATTCGGCTTCAACTACATTTAACATAGGCGCATAAATAATTTTATTGCCATATTTAGTCATCAACTCCGCTGGAGTCTTTCCCGATTTATCTATATTACTAGTGTCATTTTTAGGTGAATCTGAAACCAATTTAAACATCACCGTCGCACTCGTATCCTTCACATCTTTATAAGTTCCCGGCTGGTTCAATTCGTGGCTTGATAAACCAGTACCAGCGGCAGGCGAGTAAGGTTGTATGCTCACACTCTCGTACAAGTAACCTTTTTTATATAATTCACTCAGGCACCACCACAAGGTTTCAATATAATTATTTTCAAAAGTGATGTAAGGATTTTTAAGATCTACCCAATAACCCATTTTTTGGGTAATATTATCCCATTTATCTTTAAAACGCATCACTACCTCACGACATTTTTTATTATAACCTTCTACGCTAATTTTTTTGCCAATATCTTCTTTGGTGATGCCCAATTCTTTTTCTACACCCAGTTCAATAGGCAGGCCATGCGTATCCCAGCCACCCTTGCGCTTTACCTGAAAGCCCTGCATGGTTTTGTATCGGCAAACCAAATCTTTTAAAGCACGGCTGATAACATGGTGAATGCCAGGCATACCATTGGCACTTGGCGGGCCTTCGTAAAAAACAAAAGGAGTATTTCCTTCTCTTAGCGAAACACTTTTTTCAAAAGCCTGGCTGGCATTCCATTTTGCCAGTATTTCTTCACTAATGCCGGGTAAATTAAGTTGCTGATATTCTTTGTACCTGATGCTCATAATAATTGCTAAAAACTGTATTTAAATTAGGTGGGCAAAGGTAGTAAAAACAGGCTTTGTGCCATATACATAATTACTTAACCTTTTAAAGCTCATTTTGATAACTAAAAAGCAGGGTAAAATCCCCTTGTAAAATTCACTTTTGTTTAAAACGTGTAAATACTATACAGTAGTTTTCTTCTACAAATGGGTTTAGTAAAACTTCGTGAAAGCCTTATTGGTATTCACTTTTACGGGTAGTTATCCACAATTTTAGCCATTGGCATAATATTGGTAAATATACATAAGAAGGTTTTTTGTGGAAGTTTGATTTTAGAAAAACTGATTGCAAATTCTTCAAATATTTAAATAGTATTTTTTCCAATTCCAATGAAATAAAATTTGTTTAAGCACTTTGTGTTTAAAATTTTTGCTGGTTTAGGGTTTTATTAGGGTAAAGACGG
>JAYSTT010000573.1:0-5650 GCA_043719495.1 Ferruginibacter sp.
GGGCGGATTACTGTTTGAGAAGCCGCCACACGGATATTTGTTTTAGGATTTAACTTGTAAGTAAAATTTACACCGGGCAAAATGTCTAATACTTTTGAATATACATGGCGGGGATCACTTTGTTTTAAACTGCCTACCACCTGGTCAAAATGCTCAGCCCTTGCACCCCATACCAATCTTATTTTATCGCTAAATTGATTATCAAATTGTAAATAACCGGCATTTAAAATAGAATTGGCCATATAGCGGAAACGATTGCCTGATATTTCATCAAAAGAAAATTTATTGTTGGCACCACCAATATTAGCATTGCTGAAAATTTGGGTTTCGTCCTGTGCTCTTAATGCCGGATTATCAGAAGCCAGATATAAAGAGAAAGGCCTTGCATCAAACAACCTGTCTTTTACCTGGAACAAGTAACCGGCTTTTACAGTTTGATTATTATTTAACCAACGGAATGTTTTGGCAAAGTCTGTACCTGCAGTATAAATGTAGTCGTTTAAGTTACTAAAGAAACGGCTGCCGGTTTTTTGTGATAGAGAATTGCTTATTAAAGCCAGATAAGGTTGATTAGGAGAATTAACAGCCTGGTTGTATTGAATACGACGTTGATCGGGTATGTATTGATCTAAAATACCGAAACCGCCATACCATTTTAATTTTAAATTTAATTTTGCAAGATTGTGCTCACCGGTAATTTGAGTATTGTTATAAATGTTTGATTTAAATGCCAATTCTTTCGCCCTTACATTTTCTCCTAAAATCGGGTCGCTTTCATAATCTTTTCCGGTACGTAAAGTAGTATAGTCAGATGCATTAATGTTGAACAGGTTTTTAATACTGATCTTATTAAGGCTGTTTAACTGAATGGCAAAAGTGGCAAGTCCGCCCAATAAAACATCCTGCGAATATTTATGATTTTGATAGTCAAAGTTTACATCGGCATTGCTTGCGTTAATGCTGTAAAACCTGTTTTCAAAGGCAAGGTTCCTGTTACTTTTGCTGTAGTTTAAGGCCAGTAAGCCACCCACATCTTTACCAAATAATTTAGATTTAAAGCCAGCATTAATTTGCACTGTTGCATTTAATCCTGCATTACCTGCGGTAGATGTCCAGGTATTTTTAAATTGTGAGGAGTAAGCATTTTTTTCATCTTGAGTAAGAACCTGGAATTTTGTTTTTACAGGAAAATTTTCAGTAGGTAATTTTCTTGTTTTATCATCAAGGCCCAACCAATCGTACTTTCCACCTTCGTAACGGTAAAAATCTTTGCCTATAGTTTGGGTATTAAAACCTGTACCTAACTGTATGGTAAAAAAATCTTTACTCGGAATATCTTTTGTATTAACCTGTACCAAACCACCGGCCCACTCGCCCGGTAATTCCGGTATAAAAGTTTTGTTTACAATGATGTTATCAATTACGGCAGCAGGGAACAGGTCAAAAGAAAATGTTTTTCTGTCAGGCTCAGTACTGCTCAACAAAATACCATTCAACATGGCCTGGTTATACCTGTCGGCCAAACCACGAACTACTAAATATTTTCCATCCTGTACCGATGTACCCGGAACTCTTTTTAAAACTTCGCCAGTATTTTTATCCGGGCTTCTTCTGATAACTTCGGCACTGATAACCTGTGCAACAACAGCAGTATTTTTTTGATAAGCAATTAATGCTGCGCTGGTTTCTAATATTTTATTAGAAGAAGATTTAACTATCACCTCTGTTTCTGTCTTTGAAGCGGATTCTAATAATATATCCAGGTGATTTACTTCGTTGGCAGGTACTTCAATATCTGCTAATATTTTTGTTTTGTAGTTAACAGAGGATAGGGTTAGTGAATATTTTTTACCACCTTCCAGTGTTAAAATAAAGTAACCATCGTTGTTTGATGACAGGCCCGATTTGCTTCCGTTGATCAGTACTGTAACACCGGCAATGGCTTGTCCTGTTTTTGAATCGGTAACTTTCCCTTCAATTTTTCCTTTTTGTGAAAAAGAGGAAAGATAAATTAGAAGGAATGCAATTAGTGTACTTAAGCTTCTCATGTTCGTAATTTTCATGATGCAAAGAGAGGCTCTTAAGATTACTGCATTGTTACGGGAGCGTTAATGAATTGTTTCTTTACTGTTACCAAATTGTTACCAGCATAAAATATTATCTTGCCCATCAAAATTTATACAATGAAAGCAGTTAGTATTGATGATATTAAAACCAGGGAAATAGTGCCAGGCTTTACCGGAAAATATTATCATGCCGATAGTTTAAGTATTGGTTGGATAGATGCAAAGGCCGGCCACACCGTTCCATTGCACTCACATATACATGAACAGGTAAGCTTTGTACAGGAAGGCGAAATGCTTTTTATAATAGAAGGCGAAGAGTTTATATTGAAAGCCGGCATGGCAATAACTGTTGCACCCAATTTAAAGCATGGTGCTACTGCTATTACCGATTGTAAATTAATTGATGTGTTTAACCCGGTGAGGGAAGAGTATAAATAATTTTTAAAACCTGAACTGTAACCGACAAGTAAATACATTGTCTTTTACATCGCTGGTAAAACCTGATAATTGCGTTTTTTCATTGGTAATTTTATCGTACCACAAAACTAATTTGGCATTTTCTGTTATATAACAAATATAGCCAAACCCTAAAGTATTGTATTTAATATTTGCGGCATTAATGTTAGTGCCAGCCTTTCCAATTTCATCAGTGTTTAATTCTGTGTTTGGGTCGTACCAATCGTATTTAATGCCTATTTGATGGCGGGTGCTTCCCAAATGTTGTAAAAAATAAAAATAGGCGCCATTAAATTTTCTTGCATAATAAGCTTCGGCACCTGTAAACAAAGCTCCTGGTGTTTCGCTGCTGGTTGCAGATCCTGTTTGTTTACCGGCAATATATTCTGCTCTTAATTCGGTGAAGCCAACTCTGTTTTTAATTTTTAACTGGGCATCAATACCATAATATTTACGTGGTGCTATTTTGTTGATATTGGATACTGCAGAATCAACAATGAAATTTTTTATTCCGGCAATATTTTGAGTGCTGTAAGTATATTTTGTATTCTGCGATAAGCCTCCATATAATATTGAAGTCGCCGCTCCTATAGTAATTTTTTTAGAAATACTCTGTGGTTTTAAAGAAATTCTTCCAATGATATCCTTATGACTATCATAATCCGTTGTGGAAGATAATCCGGGGCCATTAAAAATACCAAGGTCAACTTTTATAAATTTCAATTTGCTGGCTTTTTTTCTTGCATCAAATGTTATCATAGCGCCCATATCTCTTTCAGTTTTCATTAATATCTGGCTCATACGTCCCCGCTCAGGGCTTTCTCTGTCGCCACTTGATAAATTTAATTCATAACTAAAAGGTCTTGCAAATAAACCTGCTGTAAAAGCAAATAGCTGGTATTTATTTTCAAAAAATCTTCCCCATACATCTCTTACATTAACGCCTCTTTCGGTGGCATCAAACTGAAAAACAAATTGTAAGGACGGGCCTTTGGTTGCTTTAGGAAAATGGATATAATCAAATCTCATTCTTGCTCTTCTTAGTATAAATCTGTTGTTACTGTTTGCAGCAAAATCACCACCTGCAAAGCCCTTGGCGCCTTTACTTTCTGTTATTTGAAATTGGGGTTGAATATAACCACTCAGTCTTATTTTATCCAGGCGATTGTATAGTGCAAGTATACCTTTACCCATATCTTTTGTAGTATCCACCATATCCATCAAATATTGTGCTTGCAGTAATTGACACAATAATAAAGCTACAGCCAGTAAAGGCAGTTGTTTCTTAAGCATAACAAATTTTGCCGCAAAGGAATAACAATTTAATGTTACTCCTGTGTTAACAAATCATTATCATTTCAAAATAACTTTCTTATTTTAACCTAATACCTAACCTTTGCCGCAAAATTTATAACTATGGCTGGCTTAAATTCAATTTTAAAGATATTTTTACCTAAGGACAGGGTATTTTTTCAACTATTTGAAAGTGTGGTTGACGTATTGGTAAAAATGGGAGAAAAGCTTAAAGAAATTGTAAACGAACCTGATTTTGACGAAAGGGCAAAGTTAATAAAGGAAATTGAGGATATGGAGCATACCAATGATGATTATACCCATCAGATATTTACTGAGCTGGGAAAAAATTTCATTACTCCCTTCGATAGAGAGGATATTCACTATTTAGCTTCCGCTTTAGATGATATTGCCGATTATATGTATGCCTCGGCAAAAAAGATAAATTTTTACAGGGTTAATCCTAATGATATGGGCATTCATAAAATGGCTGATATTATTGCACAAGGTTGCGTAGCAGTGCATGATGCAGTTAAAGAATTGCGCAATATGAAAAATATGCGCCAGATTACTGACGCATTGGTAATGATTAACAGTATAGAAAACCAGGGCGATGATATTTTTGACATGAGTATCGAAAAATTATTTGCAGAAGAACCTGATGCAAAAGAAGTAATTAAAAAGAGAGAGATTTATCAGGTAATGGAAATTGTAACCGATAAATGTGAAGATGCTGCTAATGTGATTGAAAGTATAATTGTAAAATATGCATAGTTGATAGCTTTAGTTTATAGTAATAACTATGAACCATTAACTATCAACCATTAACCAATACCAACATGACTTTAGTAATAGTAATTATAGCACTTGCTTTAATATTCGACTACATCAACGGTTTTCATGATGCAGCCAATTCAATAGCAACAGTTGTTTCTACAAAAGTGCTTACTCCTTTTCAGGCAGTAGTTTGGGCTGCAATTTTCAATGTTGTGGCGTATTTTATTTTTAAAGACCATGCAGTAGCAAATACCATCAGCAAAACGGTTAATAAAGAATTTATTACGCTGCCGGTTATTTTATCGGGCCTTATTGCCGCCATTTTCTGGAACTTATTAACCTGGTGGTATGGTATTCCTTCATCATCATCACATACACTGATAGGCGGATTTGCCGGAGCTGCTATTGCACATGCCATCTCCGTAAAAGGTATTGGAATAAGCTGGGGAAAGATTGTAGAATCTGATATCATTATCAAAACAGTAATTTTTATTTTTCTGGCACCACTTATAGGAATGGTTATTTCAATTTTCATTACCGTCGTCACTGTAATGAGAAATGTATGGCTCAGGTTGGGTATAATAGCCTTGGTTACCATTTTAACTGTTTTTTTATTCGACAATTTTGAAAACAGTAAAATGAATGAAAACCTGGAGAAGTTTTTAAAGGTTGATAAATATAAAAAAGAAGTAAGCGAAACACTGGCCAAAAAAGAAAAGAATCCCAATGATACAACTCTGGTAAAAGCATATAATACCGCAAAGGAAAAATTAGATAAGGCATTACCCAATTATAATAAAATTTCAACGCTTGTTGCTGATTTTGACAAACTGGGTGCAAAAAATATTGCCAAACAGGCATATGACAGCGGATGGCTGAAAGAAATTGAAGTCAGCAGGTTAAAGGATGATGTTCGCAATGCAAACGACTTTCTGGTACTGGAAGCAAAAGCTACCAGTAACGAAGCTGCAAAAGACGAATACAGCATTGCAAAAGATGTAACCGAAAAATATAAAGGCCCATTGAAGAAGTATCTGGCAAAAGAATTGCCAATCGAC
>JAYSTT010000574.1:0-2341 GCA_043719495.1 Ferruginibacter sp.
TGCTCATATAAGTGTAAGAGTGGGTAATAATAATGTGAATCCAGATTTTTCTTTTATTAAATTAGATAGTTGTGCCAGTTTGCGGTACAGTTTTACTAACCTTACCACTGCTGCCTTACCCATTTATACCAATAAAACTTTTACATGGGATTTTGGCGATGGTTCCCCAAGAGTAAATACAGGGTTTGGCTCTCAGATTCATACCTTTCCTTCTGTGGGTTCATATAACGTAACATTACTTGTTAGTGATACCGTTTTTTGTAATTCTCCTGATTCTATACAAAAGACGGTACGCATAAACCCAAATGTAAAAGCAATATTCAGTACAAGTACAAGGGGTTGTGTTGCCTATACTCCAATATTTAAAAATAAATCTTTAGGGGGCACAGATTGGAAGTGGGAATTTGGAGATGGTACTTTCTCTACTGATTTTGAGCCCATACATATTTATAATACGGTTGGTTCTTATAATGTACGTTTAATTGCAATTGATACCACCACCTGTAACAAGGTTGATACTTCGGCCTATTTTATCATTACAGTTTATCCCATACCAGTTGCAGATTTTACCTGGAGCCCCAATCCTCCAATTGAAAATACAAAAACCAGTTTTACCAACCTTTCTGTTGGCGGAACAAGATATAGTTGGGATTTTGGAGATGGCGAAAAATCTACAGAAGTAAATCCTGTTCATCTGTTTAATAAAACCGATACATTTAATGTAGTGCTTATTGCTTTTAATGATGCTGATTGTGCAGATACTGTAAATTATAATGTGCCAATAATTGTAAGGCCATTGCTTGATGTACCCAATGCATTTACGCCTGGAAGATTTTCGGGAAGTAATTACAATAATGGTATCGTTAAAGTAGAAGGATTTGGAATTGGAAAAATGAGCTGGAAAATATATAATCGCTGGGGGCAGCTAATATTTTCTACAACCGATGTAAAACAAGGTTGGGATGGAACTTTTAAAGCTGTGTTGCAGCCAATGGATGTTTATACCTATACTTTAGATGTTGAATTTACTGATGGAAAAAAATTAACTAAAACGGGGGATATAACACTACTCCGGTAATTGATATTTATAAAATTGATAAGAAATAATTTTGTTGAATAGCTGCACCATATTAAAATTATACGTACAATTTTGTAATAAGAAGGCGATGCTTTTAGCTTTTAGCTTTTTGCTTTTAGCTTCTTCTCAATCGCAGGACCTTCATTTTTCTCAATTCTTTAATTCGCCATTAACCACTAACCCGGCTAACACTGGCTTTATTCCCGATGCAGATTATAGGTTAGGGGCCAACTACAGAAATCAATGGAGTACTGTAATGACGGTTCCTTATAAAACCACCAGTATATTTGGTGATGCACAATTATTGAGGGATAAATTAGAAAATGGCTGGTTAGGTATAGGTGGAGTTATCTTAAGCGATGTGGCAGGGAGTGGAAGTTTACGAAGTACAAAAATATATGCTTCTTTAGCTTATCATCAGCAATTGGGAAACAGCAGTTTACTTAGCGCTGGTTTTAATTTGGGCTGGGCCAATAAACGTATCGACCAAAGTAAATTAAAATTCCCCGATCAGTTTGATGGCAAATTTTTTGATAACCCATTTACTGCAGTAAGTTTAACCAATACCAGTACAAGTTATATAGATATGCAGGCCGGTATGAATTATGCATATTTCCCTCAGGAAAATGTATATATCAATGCGGGCTATTCTATTCATCATGTAAACCGCCCCAAGGAAACTTTCTTTAACGATAATACAAATGCAGGAAGAATTCCTATGCGGCATATTGGTTTTTTAAATGCTATTTTAAAAGTAAACGAAAGGGTAATCATTAATCCCAATGCCTATTTTACCACACAGGCCAATGCAACCGAATTAGTTTTTGGATTAAATGGTAATTATAATTTATCGGAGTTTGGCGAAAAACAATTGGTAGCGGGGCTATATTACCGGCTGGGAGATGCAATTGCACCCATGGTGGGGTTTGAATTGAAAAATGTAAAGTTTACTTTTAGTTATGATGCAACATTATCTTCCCTGAACAAATTTAATAATTACCGTGGTGCCAGCGAATTCAGTATAATAAAAAAAGGTTTTTATCCACAGCGTGGAGACAGGCAAACTATGTGTCCTAGTTTTTATTAAGCCCTGAACCTTTAACTAATTTATTTTATAAATATTCATTTTGTTTTTAAACAGATCAGAACAAATTTATTGCTACACTATTTAGTCGCCCCTTAAAAACTACTACAATGCACATTTGTACTGCATTTGAGGATAAAAATAGTTGATATTATTTGCAGGAAAATAGAACTTTGATT
>JAYSTT010000575.1:0-2341 GCA_043719495.1 Ferruginibacter sp.
GAATTTAATTTGCATGAACTGGCTGTTGAAGATGCCCATAATGCACATCAGCGTCCAAAATTAGAGCTCTATGCCGATTCTATTTTTGTTGTATTGCGTACCGCACAAATGAATAAGGAACGGCATACCGAATTTGGTGAAACACATTTTTTTGTAGGAAATAATTTTATTGTTATAGTAAGGCATGGTTCCAATGTTCCCTATACCGAAGTAAGAAAACGCTGTGAATCTACTCCGGAGTTAATGAAAAAAGGGCAAAGTTTTGTTTTATATGCTGTTATGGATTTTATTGTTGACCGCTATTTTCCCGTAGTGCATGAGTTAGAACAGGAACTGGAATCGATAGAGGCTAAAATTTTTAAAGAGAAGCCCAGCCGGGAAACTACCGAACAGATTTATGATTTAAAAAGAGAATTGCTTGAAATAAAACGGGCGGTATCGCCCCTGATGGAAATATGTAATAAACTCATGCGTTTTGATATCAAATGTATTTCAGAAGAAACCCGGCCCTACTTCCGGGATGTATATGACCATGTGGTTAGAATAAACGAAATGGTTGATAATACCCGTGAATTGTTAAACAGTGCTATGGAAGCAAATTTTTCTCTTATATCAATTTCACAAAGCGATGTATCCAAAAAATTTGCCGGATGGGCAGCCATCATTGCAGTACCTACAATGGTAGCAGGATTTTATGGCATGAACTTTAAATTTATGCCGGAGTTATACTGGCACTATGGATATTATGCGGTGGTTTCAATAACCATTTGTATTTGTATTATTCTTTATTATTTCTTCAGAAAATCGGGTTGGTTATAATCATTAGTGTTTTCTACCCCGCTTGGTTTGGCTTATACACAGACAGAGGCGAAGAGCCGATGCAAATGAAAATAAATATAAATTAATAGTTATTTTTTTTAATTTTGTCAAATGGTAAAAGTTTGTAAAACTTATTATACATTCTATTTATGCTAACAAAATCGTTACCGGCAAATGAAGATCAACATTTGGCAGTTTCTGTAAAACAGGGTAATATTCATACACTTGGTTTTTTGTACGATAAATATGCCCCGGCTCTTATGGGTATCATCAACAGGATTATTAATAATAAGGTGCAGGCAGAAGAAATTTTACAAATAACCTTTGTAAAGATCCGGGATCAGATAGATTTATTCGATTCTTCTACAAGCTCTCTTTTTACCTGGTTAATTAATATTGCACGCCAATCAGCTTTTGATAAAAGTAAATCAGATAATTTAAAAGACCAAGGGTTTATTGATACCCTAAATAAACAAAATATAAACAACATAGAAGAGGATTTATCTTTTCCCGGATCAATTCAAAAGCTATCATTTGATTTGATTTATTATAAGGGATTAAACTGTAATGAGGCTGCGGCTGAGCTGAAAATTCCGGTTGATGAATTGAAAAAAAATATTAGAATAGCAATAAAAAATCTGAATAAAATAGAAGCTGTATGAATACCAGTAAAGATTATATTGATTCGGGTATATTAGAACAATATGTTTTAGGCTATACCACCCCCGCCGAATCTAAAGAGGTGGAGATGATGGCAGCATCTGATAGGGCAATACAACTGGAGATTGAAGCCATTTCTAAATCACTGGAGACTTATTCAATGGTAAATGCTGTTGATGCAAACCCTATTATAAAACCTTTTTTATTGGCAACAATTGATTATTCTGAAAGAATAAAAAACGGAGAACCTGTTTCGTTTCCCCCAGTGTTAAACGAAAATTCTGTTGTAGAAGACTATACAATTTGGCTAACCCGAAATGATATGGTATCACAGGATGCTGACACCCTTTTTGCGAAAATTATCGGTTATACCCCCGAAGCAACTACTGCAATTGTCTGGATAAAAGATTATGCACCGCAGGAGGTTCACGACAATGAATATGAAAAATTCCTTATTGTAGAAGGTACATGCAACATCATTGTTGGAGAGGAAATAAATCAACTTATTGCCGGTGATTATTTTGCCATTCCCTTGCATAAAAAGCACATGATAAAAGTTACATCCTCTATACCTTGTAAAGTAATTTTGCAAAGAATAGCAGCTTGATAACTACTACTTCTTCTCCACTACCTGCATTTTTGTAGCTATGGGGTTCTTTATGCAGGTATATTAATAATCTCTGCATCAAAGCAAAACGGCGAAAAAACTCAATCAAAAAACCGCAGCATTAATTTTTATATCCGCTTTAATAAAAGCTTTTTTAAATCTTGCCAGCATAATTGATGCAGCCTTATTTTTCTTTTGTGCCAGCAAAGCCTGGTAAATCCCATATAAAGCCCAGCCATTTTCATTATTATTCAA
>JAYSTT010000576.1:0-5635 GCA_043719495.1 Ferruginibacter sp.
TGCTCCTGTAAAATGGATTCAAAACTTTTATACTCCTCCATTGCAGTATTAAATCCGGGCTTACCCAAATAGTTTAACTGTTTCCAGTACTGTTCAATATGTGCTTCGCTGATAAAAGCCTGCTGCACATTTTTTATAAATAAGGATTTTATTTTTCCAACTTCAGAATGACAGGTAGTATTCATTTTACTATTTTTTGCTTCCGCTATTTTAAAAAAATCATTGCTGTCTTTTACTTTTCCAGAGTATCCATATATAAAATGGAATGCCGGACATCAGCAAAATAAAACCAAAATAAACGGTTTCCTGCCCGGCGCCGGCAACTATCCACAAAGAAAATAAAAAAGCCATCAATGCCAGGGCGATTGCCTGAAGCCAGCTTCCTTTAAAATATTTTTTTTCTACCTTGATAACAATGTAAGCTGCAGTGGAAAAAAGATAAGGTATTAGTACCGTTAGTGTTGACAATAGAATTAGAAATTTAAACTGGGCAGCAAGGCCTTTTGTGTAATTCATGACCATTAATAAAGATACCAGCACACTGCCGATTATAATACCCAAAGCGGGTACGCCTTTATTATTCTTCTTACTGAATATAGGGGGAAACAGGCCATCTTTTGAAATGGCGTAAGGCACCTGGCCCTGAATGAGTATAAAACCGTTTAATGCCCCCAGCGCAGCAATAGCCACGCCGGCACTTACCAGGTAACTGGCCCCGTTACCCCACATTAATACAGCTGCATCCGCAAAAGGAGTAACAGAATGCTGCAATTCTTTTGCAGGTATCATTCCCATAACACTTATGCTGCTTAATATATAAATAACGGTAGCAATAAATGTACCCAGCATGGTAGCACGGGAAATAGTTTTTTCAGGATTAGAAACACTGCCTGATGGTATGGTGGCACATTCTATACCCAGGAATGCAAAAAAGGTTAAAGTAGTAGTAGCTGTAAGGGCTGTAAGATCAGAAGTGCCACTTGTATTAAATGGAATATAATTTTTAAGCTGTATAAAAAACAATCCACCAATAGCAACTGCCAGCAATGGAATTATTTTTAAAATAGTGGTAATTAACTGAAACTTTCCAGAGGTTACAATGCCTCTGGTATTTACCCAGGTAAGAAACCAAATGCTAACCAGACCCGTTAGTACAGCAGCAAGAGCATTGCTGGCAAGTACCGGAAAAAAAGTACTCAAAGCACTTACCAAAGCTACGGCAATGGCTGCATTAGTGGTCCATGTAGAAATGAGGTAACCCCACGCCACCAGAAAGCCAGCAAAATCTCCCAACCCTTCTCTTGTGTAGGCATAAGGTCCACCATCTGCCTTTGGCATCAGTTTACTGAGGTGACTGAAAATTTTTGCAAGTAAAAAAGCGCCAATTGAAGAAAATATCCAGCCTAATAAACTAATACTGCCATAAGCCGCTAATGCTGCAGGCATTAAAAAAACACCGGCTCCAATCATATTACCGGTAACAAGAGAAGTGCTGGTCCACAATCCTAATTTATTTTTTTGAGAAGCTGGTTCTGACAATGGCAGTAGGTTTTTAAATTACAGCATCAAGATACGATTTTAAAATTACCATAACATTTTGCTGGCGTAGGTGATGTGATTCCTTCTTCTTTGCTATTTTATTTTAAAAGAGTGGTATTTTAAAAAAAGTCTTGATAAGAGGTTTCCATTTTGTTGGAGATATACTCTTTATTTATTGCCGGGCTATGAAGACCCGGGAACCTAAAAAAAATTATACTTTTTATAAAGCCTCTGGTAAAAAAATAAAGTTTTCATAAATGCAAATTGTGGTTAAAAATAGTAAACCATTTTAAATAAACAGCATTTAATCATAAAAGCCAAAATTTCTAACCAAGTTTATTAAGTGCTACCTTTATTTAATTAACTTTTACCTATGCAAAGAATCGCAGAATCTGAACTCATCATCAACAGCCGCGGCGCTATTTACCATTTAGATGTAAGGCCCGAAGAACTGGCCGAAACCATCATTGTTGTTGGCGACCCCGAACGTGTTAAAAAAGTAAGTGCACATTTTGATAAGATTGAGCATCAGTTGCAGCATCGTGAATTCATCACCCACAGCGGTTATATCGGCAATAAACATATCTCTGTAATCTCTACCGGCATTGGGCCCGATAATATTGATATTGTTTTTAACGAACTGGATGCGCTTGTCAATATTGATTTTGAAACCAGATTGATAAAAGATAATCTTACCAAACTCAATATTATCCGCTTTGGCACATCGGGCTCTTTACAGGCCGATATACCGGTTGATAGTTTTGTAGCCTCAACACATGGTTTGGGTTTGGATAACCTTTTAAATTTTTATAGTTATACAAAAACTACAGCAGATAAAGCAATGGCTGATGCATTTATCAGCCAGACTAATTTAGATACCGCCATCACCAATCCTTATGCGTTTAGCGGCAGCGAAATGCTGTTGCAAAAATTTGGAGACGGATTTCACAAAGGCATTACGGTAACTTGTCCGGGCTTTTTTGGTCCGCAGGGAAGGGTTTTGCGCTTGGGATTAAGCAGTCCCGGACTGGTTGATAAGCTCACGCATTTCAACTTTAATAATCACCGAATCACTAACTTTGAAATGGAAACATCGGCCATTTATGGTTTGGGAAAACTGATGGGGCACGAATGCCTGAGTGTAAATGCCATCATTGCAAACCGGGTGGTAAAAGAGTTTTCGAAAGACAGCAATGCGGCTGTAGAAAAATTAATTGTAAAATCGCTGGAAGCATTAACTTCTTAAACAATTTTAAACAACATTCAACGATTTTCAACTTACTAAAATGATTGCAACTAAAACAATACCTGATTTTTCTTTATCACCACATGTTGACCAGGTAGGTATTGAAGAAAGAGCAAGCCGCTTTACCAAACGCAGCATAAAAAACGAAACCAAATTAAATGGTTTAATGCTTGCTTTAAACATGATAGACCTAACTACGCTGGAAGGAAAAGATACCGAAGGAAAAGTAAAACAGCTTTGCTACAAAGCCATTCATTTGCACGACTCCTATCCCGATTTACCGACAGTGGCAGCCATCTGTGTTTATCCCAGCATGGTAAAAACAGCAAAGAAAGCATTGGAAGGATCAGGCGTAAAAGTAGCGTCTGTAGCAACTGCATTCCCAAGCGGACAAGCTCCCCGTGATATAAAAATAAGAGATACAAAATATGCGGTGCAGAATGGTGCCGATGAAGTGGACATGGTAATATCGAGAGGAAAATTTTTAGAAGGCGAATACAATTTTGTATTTGATGAAATAGCCGCCATTAAAGAAGCCTGCGGAGATGCAAGATTAAAAGTTATTTTAGAAACAGGCGAACTGGTTACCTATGATAAAGTGCGCAAGGCAAGTGATATTGCCATGTATGCCGGTGCCGATTTTATAAAAACATCCACCGGAAAAATTTCACCAGCGGCAACCATGCCGGTAACATTGGTGATGCTGGAAGCCATTCGTGATTTTTATTACAAGACAGGAAAGAAAATTGCGATGAAACCTGCAGGAGGTATCTCAAAATCGAAACTGGCTTTGCATTATTTAGTAATGCTGAATGAAACCTTGGGCGAAGGCTGGATGAATAATGAATGGTTCAGGTTTGGTGCAAGCAGCCTGGCCAATGATATACTGATGCAGTTGATGAAACAGAAGACGGGAGTTTATCAGTCAGCAAATTATTTTTCGATTGATTAGTTTTCACTCATAAATTAGATTTTATGCAAGTACAGGCACCATTAAGTAATCTTCAGCAGGAATTATTGAAGCTATATGCCTCCAATGTTTCAGACGCTGATTTACTGTCAATAAAAAGCTACCTGGCAAAATTCTTTGCTGAAAAAGCCATTGCGGAAGCTGATAAAATATGGGATGAGAAAGGCTATACAAATGAGACGATGAAAAATTGGCTGAACGAAGATAATGAAAAATATGGCAAGTAAAGTTGTAGTGGATACCAATGCACTTGTATCATCTTTATCTTCCAAATCAGAATTTCATAAGCTGATACGTATGATTTTAGATGAAGATGTAAATGTGTTTGTTACTGATGAAATAATGTTTGAGTATGAAGAAGTGTTGTATGAAAAATACTCAGAGACAGTAGCGCAAAATTTTTTATCAGCGTTAAAAGAAATACCAACTGTTGGGTATGTAAATATCTATTTTAAATGGAATTTGCTGACGCAAGACGAAGACGACAATAAATTTGTTGATTGTTACCTTGCAGCAAATGCCGAATACTTAATTACAAATGATACAGGTTATAATATTTTAAAAAGGTTAGATTTCCCCAAAGTTAATCTGATCAAACTGGAAGAATTTTTAAAGCTTTATTAAAAGATAAAAAAATCGTCTTAGTTTTTTGCATACTGGCGTGAAAAAATAAAACAACAAATGGCAACAAAAAAAAACAATACAATAAAACTTAAGTTTGATTCCGCAAGGAATTTAGCTCCCGCCCCTGAGAGTAAAAGCACTGTCAAAATAGATCCACAGTACAATCTGTTCATCAACGGCAAATTTGAAAAACCACAGAGCAAAAAACATTTTGCTACCATCAACCCGGCTACAGAAGAAAAATTATCAATGATTGCAGAAGCCAATACAGCAGATGTAAACAAAGCTGTTGTGGCTGCAAGAACCGCTTACGATAAGACCTGGAAAAAAATGCCGCCTGCCGAAAGGGCAAAATATATTTACCGCATTGCCCGTATGGTACAGGAACGTGCAAGAGAATTTGCCATCATTGAAACATTAGACGGCGGCAAACCCATTCGTGAGAGCCGTGATTTTGATGTACCAACTGCAGCCAATCATTTCTTTTATTATGCAGGCTGGGCCGATAAACTGGAATATGCTTTTCCAAACCGAAGAACAGAACCATTGGGTGTTGCCGGACAAATCATCCCCTGGAATTTTCCTTTACTGATGGCTGCCTGGAAAATTGCGCCGGCATTGGCTTGCGGAAATACGGTTGTTTTAAAACCTGCCGAAAACACTTCTCTTACTGCATTAAAATTGGCAGAAATTATCCAGGAAGCTGATCTTCCACCCGGCGTTGTAAATATCATTACAGGTGCAGGCGCAACAGGTGCTGCAATCGTTAATCATGCTGATGTAAATAAAATTGCTTTTACCGGTAGTACTGATGTTGGGAAAATTATTCAACGTGCTATTGCAGGTACAAATAAAAAAGCAACATTAGAGTTAGGTGGTAAAGCCGCCAACATTATTTTTGATGATGCACCACTTGACCAGGCAGTAGAAGGTGTTATCAACGGCATATTTTTTAACCAGGGACATGTGTGTTGTGCAGGCTCCCGCTTGTACGTACAGGAATCGGTTTTTAAAGAAGTGGTACGTAAATTAAAAGACAGGTTAGAGACTTTAATTGTAGGCGACCCGATGGATAAGAACACCGACATTGGTGCAATTAATTCAAAAGCACAATTAGACATCATTAATAAATATATCAAAATTGGCCAGCAGGAAGGCGCAGAAATGTACCAGAGTTCATGCGCCATACCTAAAAAAGGATTTTATTGCAGGCCAACCATCTTCACCAATGTTGCACAAAGCAACCGCATTGCACA
>JAYSTT010000577.1:0-2335 GCA_043719495.1 Ferruginibacter sp.
GTTATATAAAAGCATTAAATATTATCCGGGGGGGGGGGGGTAAAAACCTTTTGGCAGTTTCAATATCCTCTGCCGAAAAATTGAATATTGTAACAAGTGCAACAAATTTTTTTGCACTTATTTTTTTGCATTTTATTAATTTAGAAACAGCCTGCTGCCTTACATTTAATTTTTTAGCTGCGGCAATTTGTTTAAACCCTTTTAAACTTAATAACAACCTTAAAAGTTCCCCGGGTACTTCGTTATTTTGGTGCGGCATTCAGGTTATTGTTTTTAAAAGGATGAAATTATGGATACCGTGTTGTATAAACAATACCACTAAGTGGTAATTTTTTGGTAAAAACTGTTAAAGTTTGCTTTGGTTGTAATTTACAACCACTGTTTTCTTTTTTTACCGGATAATATTTTACAACTTTCCATAAGGAATAAACGAAATAACACTATCAACCTAACACAATGGCGCAAAGTTTTCGTACAAACCTCAGCAATATTGCATTACAATACATACAGCAGCTTAATGTGCCTGTTACTAAAACTACTTTAAAAGAAAGCCTTGAGCAAAATCCCTACTACCCCAGCCTGTACAGCATCAGCAATACTTTTAACAGGTTTAATATTGAAAATATTTCTTTTACCGGAACGGTAGAAACTTTAGATGAACTACAGACGCCTTTTATTACTTACTGTAGTGAGCAAAGTACCGGTAAAGATTTTGTGCTGGTTACTGCTATTACCGCTACACAGGTTAGCTACCTTGCCGAAAGCAATAAACCCAAAATTGTAAGCCGGGAAGATTTTTTAAAACAATGGCAAAAAGTAGTTTTTGCTGCCGAAGGCAATGCAAACAGTGGGGAGAAGGATTATAATTCAAAAGTAAAAATTGAAAAATTAAAACAAAGAAAACGTTCTTTACTGTATGCAGGTATAGTAGTGTTAATTAGTTTATTGGTTTACCCGTTAATTAGTACTACAGCCAATACCATTGCTGCTGCAAGCATGGCAGTGATAAAACTTTTAGGTGTAGCTGCCACAGTATTGTTATTAATTTACGAAATAGATAAAACCAACAGCTTTGTAAAAAGTATATGCACTGCAGGCAAACAAACCAATTGCGATGCCGTATTAAATAGCAAGGCAGGTAAATTTTTAGGCATGGGCTGGGGTGAGCTGGGTTTTTTTTATTTTGCTGCCAGCACTATATTTTTATTACTGCCCGGCATACCATTTACAAATAAATTACCCTGGCTGGCAATAGCCAGTACCTTGGCAGCGCCTTATATTGTATTTAGTATTTATTACCAATATAAAGTAGTAAAACAATGGTGCCCCTTATGCCTTGCTGTACAGGCAGTACTGCTATTAGAATTAATTTGGGCAATTACCAATTTTTGGTTAAATAAAACCACTTCGCTAATATCATCGCCCCAATCTTCTCCATTTACACCTCTTTTGGAGGGGATAGGGGAGGCTTGGGCTGCTGCCTTTTGTATTTTATTGCCTGTGGTAATTTGGTATTTGTTGCGCTCCCTCCTCCTTGCTGCCAAAGCCGCCCCGGGTTACAAAGCCGCCTACAAACGCCTTTTATACAATCCCGAAATTTTTAATGGGCTATTGCAACAACAAGCCACCGCACCCAATGGCTGGCAGCAATTGGGTATAAACATTGGCAACCCAAATGCAACTAACACTATTATAAAAGTATGCAACCCTTATTGCGGCCCCTGCGCAAAAGCACACCCGGTGCTGGAAGAAATTGTAAAACACAATACCGATATAAATGTAAAAGTAATTTTTACTGCCAGTAATGATGAAAACGACAGGGCAGGCAAACCGGTAAAACATTTACTGGCCATTGCCGCAAAACAAAATTTGCAAATAACCGAACAGGCATTGGATGATTGGTATATGGCCGATAAAAAAGATTATGAAATTTTTGCTGCTAAATACCCCATGAATGGTGAATTAAAAGAACAGGCAGCTAAGCTTGATTTAATGAAGCATTGGTGTACCGATGCAGAAATAACACATACACCTACCATTTTTATTAATGGTAAGCTATTGCCCGAAACATACAGTATTAATGAGCTTAAAAATATTTTTTAAGATTTTGTTTGCAAACAAAAAGGCGAAGCCGAAAACCTTTATAAAAGAGTAGGCATATTTACAAAATAAAGTTTTTGTTGTTTTTTGATGTATAAAAGCAACGCAATATTATGTTAATGAAATATAAGGATTTTAAAATGATGTCTCAAAACGAAATGAAATTAATTAAAGGTGGAAGTGCCCCAGGAGGAGGGGGAGGAACGTGCCGCCATCATGAAATCAATTTGGGGGT
>JAYSTT010000578.1:0-5622 GCA_043719495.1 Ferruginibacter sp.
GAGATAACTAAAAAAGTTCCTATCAGTGGCATTGGAGGAATAAGTACATGGAAAGATGCTGTGGAATTTATGTTACTCGGGGCAAGCAATGTGCAAGTTTGTACTGCAGCAATGAAACATGGTTTTAGGATTATTGAGGATTTGTGCGAAGGTTTAAATAACTGGATGGATGAAAAAGGATTTAAAACACTGGATGATTTTATTGGCAAATCAGTTGATACCATTACACATTGGGAAGATTTGGATATCAACTATCACCATATTGCAAAAATAAATCAGGACAAATGTATCCACTGTGGTTTATGTTATATCGCCTGTGAAGATACTTCTCATCAATCTATAAAATTAGAATACGGAAAGCCTTACAACAAATACAGCATTATTGATGAAGAATGTGTGGGTTGTAATTTGTGTAAACTCGTTTGCCCGGTTGATAATTGTATCACCATGGAAGAGCATCGTGTGGCACCTGAATACCTTAACTGGGTTGAGTTTCAGAAAAAGGGGTTGCCGCTGAATGATCATTAATTGTATATGTTGTATTTGTTTCAATTGGAATAAAACTATCCGGGTAATTCCTTCTTTAAAAAGTTATTCGGGGGCAATTATCGCAACTAAAATATCCTTTTTTACAATAGCGCATCTGCCATATCTTTGCGGCATTCATTATCAATTATTCATTATCAATTTTCAATTAAAACATGTCAGTTCTTGTAAACAAAAATTCTAAAATAATTGTACAGGGTTTTACCGGTACGGAGGGTACTTTTCATGCAACGCAAATGATTGAATATGGTACTAAACTGGTTGGAGGGGTTACGCCGGGCAAAGGCGGCAGCACTCATTTAGACAGGCCTGTTTTTAATACTGTAGCGGAGGCAGTTAAAACTACGGGGGCAGATGTGAGTATTATTTTTGTGCCTCCAGCTTTTGCATCTGATGCCATAATGGAAGCTGCTGATGCAGGTATTGCGTTAGTTGTTTGTATTACTGAAGGCATTCCTGTACAGGATATGGTGATTGTTAAAAATTATCTGGTTGGGAAAAATACTAGACTGGTTGGCCCTAACTGCCCTGGTGTTATTACCGCTGAAGAATGTAAAGTGGGTATTATGCCTGGATTTATTTTTATAAAGGGAAGAATTGGCATTGTGAGTAAAAGTGGAACATTAACCTATGAAGCAGCCGACCAGGTGGCAAAAGCGGGTCTTGGAATCAGTACAGCAATTGGAATTGGCGGTGATCCTATTATTGGTACCACCACTAAAGAAGCAGTGGAATTATTCATGAACGACCCTGAAACTGATGCGATTGTAATGATTGGCGAAATTGGCGGTGGTATGGAAGCTGAAGCTGCACAATACATAAAAAGTACAGGAAATAAAAAACCGGTGGTGGGTTTTATTGCGGGACAAACTGCACCTCCGGGACGCCGTATGGGCCACGCCGGTGCTATTGTTGGTGGAGCTGATGATACTGCTGCTGCTAAAATGAAAATTATGGCCGAGTGTGGAATTTATGTTGCGGAAAGCCCGGCAGACATTGGTAAAACAATGGCTCAGGCATTGAAAAAATAATTTATATGGGAATTTTATGAGGCTGTCTCTTAAGTAGAGATAGCCTTTTTTTGTGCGCCTAAGTTAAAAGTGATATTCCTGATCCTTACAAATAAGATAACAAAAGACATATTTAGGTTTGAAAATCACTATATAGTATTATTACTGCAAAATATATACAGTAAATATACTTTTAAAAATAGTATTTTTACTGTGAAGATTATTTCGCATATTTGTTCCTCAAACCTACAAGAATGATAATTGTTGTAAACCACAAAATCAATAACCTAACGAAATTTTGGGACTCAATTGGAATTAACTTACCGCTGTTGCCCGAAGCAGGGGTAAACAGAATTATCCAAATGTTACCCAATATTGAAATGACGGAGATTACCTGTGTTTGGGAAGCCCAGGCTATAGCTGCTTTAGATTTTTATCTGCGTTCTAAAGTTTTTGACTGGAGTACAGAAACCTACTACGAATTGAATTTATCTCATAATATTGGTTTTTCGTAAAATGTTACCTGTTGCAGCCCAACCATAAAACCCCCGTAATATGGGGGGCTTTATTTATATAGAATATAGCTGTATTAATCATCATCCCAGTCTCTTCTGTTTCTGTCGTTGCCACAATCTTGATGTTTTTTGTGTTTATTCTTTTTTCTTCCATAACCATACCCAACGCCATTACCATTATTGCCGTATCCATCCTGATTGTAATTGCCATTGTTATACAACTGCCTTTCACTAATATTTACCTGGCCTAACAAATTTATATAAATGCTGGTTTCAAAACCCGGTTTTAAATACAAAGTAGAATTATAAACTACCTGCTGAACTGTTTTGCCCCAAAAATTACGTTTCCATTCATAAATAATAATATTATGGTTGCCGGCATTTAACTGCCCTACATTTATATCATTACCGTTTCCATTACTTTGATACTGATAATTATCGACCGAAACAGAAAACTGGCGCTGAGTGGCGGAGTTTATAATTAAAGAACTGTACTGGTTATTATAATTGTTATTTTGCTGGGGGTAATTGGGGTATTGCTGATTGCCTCTCTGTTGAGGATATGGTTGCCCCTGAGCAAAACCTAACATGATTACTGCTGCTGAAATAATTGAGGTTAAAATCTTTTTCATGTGATTAATTTTAAAGAGTGTTTAATTTTGTTTACAGGTTTTAAACTGCTTATTTGTAAATATTCAAACCCTGTGCCGCTGTGCCAACAAACACTTAATAAAACGTTAAAGAAATAGTTGTTCTTTATTTATGAAAAATACAGTTTGTTTACATCTGATAATGGCTGCATATTTTATATGCAACCGCATAGCAACAAATTGTATCTTGTAATTAAAATAAGTCCCTTATGTTTTTAAAGAAAATTTTACTGGTATTATTTACCGGTGTAGCATTTACCAGCATGGCACAAACAACTAACGATTATATTAACAACTGGAAAAAAGTGGAAGCCTTAGAAAAGAAAGGCCTCACTAAATCTGCGCTGGCAGAAGTAATGACGATTTACAATCTTGCAATAAAAGATAATAATGATGCACAGCAAATTAAAACCTGCATGTATCAAATTAAATACCGCAACATGGTGGAGGAAGACAGCCATGAAAACAATATCTTTTTTGTAGATACTTTAATTGAAAAAGCCAAAGCGCCAGCAAAAAACATTTTACAAAGTATGCAGGCCGAAATGTTTTGGCAATACCTGCAAAACAACCGATGGAAATTTTACGACCGTACTAAATTAAAAGAAGAAAAAAGTAAAGACATTACTACCTGGAGTATTGATAAAATACATAGTGTAATTAGTAAGTTGTATAAATCCTCTTTACAAAATGATAATGTTTTAAAAACAACCAAGCTGGATGCCTTTGCCCCGATAATAATTAAAGGAGAAAATACCCGACAGCTAAGGCCAACACTATATGATTTTTTAGCACATCGGGCTTTGGCTTATTTTATGACCGATGAAAATCAGCTGACAAAGCCTGCTTATGAATTTAAAATAAATGATAGCAAAGCATTTTCCAATTCAAACGAATTTGTAAGTGCGTCGTTTAAAACAAAGGATACGGCTTCACTACAGCACAAAGCAATATTACTGCTGCAGGATATTTTAAAATTTCATGTTCCAGATGCAAAGCCTGATGCTTTAATTGATGCTGATTTAATACGCTTGAATTTTGTAAACCAATATGCCGTAATTGAAGGCAAAGAAAAATTGTACGAAGCGGCATTAAAAAACATTGAAGACAAGTATGCAGATAATGCAGCTGCTGCACAAGCCAGTTTTTTAAGAGCAAAAATTTATTACGACCGTGGCCAGGGATTTGAGGCGAATGTCAAAACTGAAAACCAGTATGAAATAAAAAGGGCTAAAGAATTGTGTGAAACAATAGCAAAGAAATTCCCAAAAAGTGAAGGCGGCATTAATTGCCAGAATTTAATGGGCAACATTCTGCAACCCACATTAAATATTGAAACAGAAAAAGTAAATACCATTAACGATCCCTTCCGCACATTGGTGAATTATAAAAATGTGCCTAAAGTGTATTTCCGCATTATTAAAACCAGCAGGGAAGAAATAAAAAAACTCGACCACAGGGATTATGATAAAATATGGAAGGACTACACCGCCATGAAAGCGATTAAAACCTGGAGCATTACCCTTCCCGATCCGCAGGATTACCAGCAACATGCTACAGAAATTAAAATAGATGGATTAGGTAATGGGGTTTATTTTATTTTGGCAAGCCTTGACGAAAACTTTTCTTTGGCTAAAAACATTTTATCAAAACAAACCATTTATGTTAGTAATATCAGCTATATACACAATAACAGCCAGGAATATTATGTATTACACCGGGATAATGGTCAACCATTAGCCAATACGCAGGTACAGGTTTGGGATACCAAATACAATTACCAAAGTGGCGGTAACGAAGAAATAAAAGCAGAAAAATATACCACCGATAAAAATGGTATGTTTAAAATGAAAGACAGTAAAGAGTACCGAAATTTTTTACTGCAGCTAAAAAATAGTACCGATGAATTATTTATGGACGAGAACGAAGGTTACAATACTTACAACAGCATTGAACCCAGTGAAACAAAACCACAGGCTTTTTTATTTACCGACCGCAGTATTTACCGCCCCGGGCAAATCCTGTATTTTAAAGGTATTGTTATAAAGAAAAACAGCAGCACTAAAAAAACAGAAGTGTTACCTAATTACAAAACAAAAATTATTTTACGTAATACCAATTATCAAAAAGCGGCAGAGCTTACTGTAACTACCAATGAGTATGGCAGCTACAAAGGTTCTTTTAAATTACCGGAAGGTGTTTTAAACGGCAACTTTAGTTTGTTTGATAGTGCAACCAATGCACAACAAAATTTTAGTGTGGAAGAATACAAACGACCTAAATTTTTTACCGAGATAGAAAAGCCCAAAGGCACCTACCGCTTAAACGACAGCATAAAAATTACTGGCACAGCAAAAGCATATGCAGGTAATAATATTGATGGTGCAAAAGTAAAATACCGTGTGGTACGTAAAGTGCAATATCCCATTTGGTGGGGTTGGGGATATTTTAGAAAAGGCGGATTCCCTTATGGAAGAAATGAAGAAATGGAAATTACCAATGGAGAATTAATGACTGATGCCAAAGGCGAATTCAAAATTACTTTTAAAGCATTGCCCGATGAAAGTGTGGATAAAAAAAGCCAACCCATATTTTATTACGAAGTAAGTGCAGATGTTACGGACATCAACGGCGAAACAAGAAGTGGCAATACTTCTGTTGCTGTGGCATACCAAATGCTGCAACTGAATATTGAAATACCCGATAAAATAAATGTTGACAGTCTTAAAAATTTAAAAATTAGCAGCACCAACTTGAATGATATTTTTGAAAAGGCAAACGTAAACGTTAGCATTACCAAAGTAAAATCGCCTGCAACAATTTACAGGGAAAGATATTGGGATATGCCCGATCAGTTTACAATGAGCAAAGATGAATACAGCAATATCTTTCCTTATGATG
>JAYSTT010000579.1:0-2330 GCA_043719495.1 Ferruginibacter sp.
TTAGTAAAACTGTACCGCAAACTGGCACAACTATCTAATTTAATAAAAGAAAAATCTGGATTCACATTATTATTACCCACTCTTACACTTATATGAGCAGTATCAGCAATATTACAAGTGGCAGAATCAATTGATACAAGTGTAAGCCTGAATGTACCTACCTGGTTATAAGTGTGCGATGTAGAGTTATTAGGGGCAAATGTGGTGTCTTTTTTAGGGTTGGTAATATCGCCATAATCCCAGATATACATTTTACCTTTTGCCAGAGTATCTGTAAATAAAACTGTTAATGGAACACAACCAATAGTATCAACAACGCCATTAATTGCGGCTTTTACACTTGCTCCCACACCTGCAAAATTCATTTCTATTTTTACTGCTGCTTCATTACAATTAGTTGAGCGGTTATTTATAGACCATACCCCCGGGGTTGTTGGAAAAGCTGCTCCTCCACCACAGTTTGCGCAAATAGCCTGGTAAATAATACCGTTAGCATCAAAGCGGCTGGTGCCTCCATCTACATGATCGCCTAAACCACCATTTTGCCCAAAGAAAGAACCGAAAAGTTGACTCACTGCATTTTTCTCCAACACAAAAAAGTAGAAATCTGCACCATCCCCTACTGAAATTGGCTGGCCAAAAGCATTGAGTAATTGATTTTTTAAGGGTAACCCATTTGTACCAGCAGTAGGATAATTCTGCTGGCCATTTAAACCACCGCCCCAGCCTGATACATAAACATTTTGGCAACGATCTACTAAAAAAGCTATGGGTGAAAGATTAGGTACAGATGAATTAGTACCAAAGACTGTAGAATAAACATAGGCCGATAAATCGGGTTGCAGTTTACTTATGAATTGCTTTGCATGATTGCCATTTGCAAAAACATCTTTATAAATTACATTAGAAGTTACTGCCCAGTTGCCAGATGTAGTTCCCATTATATAAGGAAATCCAAATTTATCAAACTGAATACCATATACTAAATCGTTACCAGTAGTACCCTGGTAAGTAGTTTTAATAATGCCTGACCCATCGCTCATTATTTGTGTAACAAAACCATCAGTTTCTCCACCCTGGTAATTGTTGGTTATTACGCCAGTTTTATCGCCCGGTAAGTCAGGGCTTGTAGTGCCGCCTGCCACAAATATATTGCCTGATACAGGATTTACAGATAATACAAAACAAGCATCATCGCCACTACCACCAAAAAATGTACTGAACAAAACTGTACTAAGACTTGAATTAAACTTAGCAATTACACCATCCTGCCTTCCACCTCCATATGTTGCTTGAATAGGTGTACCAGCTGTTACCGGAAAGTCGGTTGACTGAGTAGAAGCAGCAAGGCAGATATTACCATTGGGATCTAATATCACTTCACTCCTTGCATCATCTCCATAATTTCTTCTTAACCCATCTGTACCACTTGTACCCACATATTTTGCCCTTATGTTTATACCGTCATCTTTAGTTCCGCCAAGTCTTATCCCGCCTAATGCAGCTGAACCCGCTGCATTTAACTTTATAATTACAATATCGTAATCAGTTCTTGAAGCAATTCTTGGTGCAGCACCGGGAAAATTATTTGACGATGACCTGCCTGCAATAATTAAATTTCCCTGTGCATCGCATATCATACTGTGGGGCTGTTCGTTACCGTTACCACCAACGTAAGTAGCATATAATCGCTGACTGCCATCCGGAGAAAATTTAAAAATGGCCATATCATAAGGGCCGTTGGCATCTTCATTTATCCCACCTCCAAAACCTGTTTGAAAAGCACCGGGGGAAACCGGATAACCTGAACCAAATGCAATACCACCTGCAAAAAAACTGCCATCGGGGCCCGGTGTTGCCGTATACCCCCAATTATCCTGAGTGCTGCCTGTAAATGATGCAAAAATTAATGAGGGGTCTATTACCAATGTTTCGTTAGGAGAATAATTGTTTACTTTAAACCGTACCACATTATCTCTTATTAAATATTTGCAATCAACTGTTTGTTTTTTGCCTGTTACCGACTGATAACTGTAAGGATATAATTCTTTTATACTGCCAACCGATGTGCCAATAATTAATTCTTTGTTTTTAATTTCTAATTTTTCTGCACCCTCATAGCGCATAGCAATTGCATTGGGGTTGCCACCGGGGCGTACAATAAGATCGTATTTTAAATTTCCGGATTCGGTGTAATATCTTACGTCAATATTAGGATAAACATTTTTATAAGTAACCGCCTGGTAAACTTTACAATTAGAGGCCCATTTATTTTTATCAGTACCTAAAAAATAATTATTATACCCGGGCAATACTTTATCAGGTACCGC
>JAYSTT010000580.1:0-2315 GCA_043719495.1 Ferruginibacter sp.
CAGCCCAACCCTACCTCATCTCCTTTTGAAAATGTTTTTATATGGGTAAGCTGAAATGCCTTTTGCAGTCCTATGTTACCAGTTTCAATATTTGCTGCTACATATTTAAGTAAATCAGTTACACTGCTACGTAAAGCCCCACAGGGAGCAAGTGCTTTAAAATCCCATTGTGAAGTGGCTTTGCCGGTTTCATTATGCCCCTGTACAAAACTTGCAGAATCAGTTTTCGGAATAAACTGTGTTGTATGCAGCATTTTTAAAGGATTACAGATTTTTTCTATTACTAATTGTTCAAATGATCTTTTGTAGACTTTTTCAAGAATTACACCCAACAACCCAACAGCAAAATTTGAATATTCATATTCCGCACCAGGCTCTCTTGTCAATTTAACTTTTTTCAAAAACTCCATAAGCGTTTTTTCATCATAATTTCGGTAAGGATTATCTTCTTCCACCTCTTTTAAATTATCAGGCAGGCGTGGCAGGCCAGAGCTATGATTAGAAAGGCTCTGTAGTGTTACAGCTTTTTCATTAAACTGCAGCAATGGAATATCTTTTGGCAGGTATTTATTAATCGGATCATCGAGTTTTACTTTTCCTTCATTTACAGCAAAAGCAAGCAATGTGGCAGTAAAGGTTTTAGTAATAGAACCTATTTCATAAATAGAAGTGGCAGAAGGTAACTTTCCGTTTCCTTTTTTTGTTTCACCATAATCATAAAAAAAGGTTTTCCCATCTTTAATAATCCCAACGCTGGCCCCAACGGTATTGCTATCTTTAAAATAGTTCCGCATTATACTGTCAACCTGTTTATCCAATTCACTGGTTAATGAATTATTGCTTACCACTTTAGTTTTTCTTACTGCTCCTTCATCTTTATAAGGCTGAAATAGAAATGTCTCCATTTTATCAGCACTATCTAAGCTTATAAACATACTTAGTGTGGCTGCTTCAAATTCGGCTTTATACTTGTTGGTATTTGATTTATAATTTATGAATGTGTATTTATTAAATTTCCCAAGAGGAAATAACTGTTTTGTACAAACAGCATTAAATTTTTCTGAAGGAAGTTGCTTTTTAAAATTTGCACCGGTAAGCGCATATAATTTGTCAGCATCATTTGTATTAAAATAATTTTGCACCAAAATAGTTACAGAATCAATCTTTTCCTGTTGTGTTTTTTGCTGCGAAAAAGTAGTAATAAAAAAAATAACAAATAAAACAAGAACACTGATTTTCTTTCTCATAATTGTACTTTTAAAAATGAAATTACTTAAAAAAGGATGATGTTTAAAACATCATCCTTTTACTTTTAGGTTACTTCTTTGCTTCTTCCTTTTTTTTGGCAATTTCTTCCAGTAATTTCAATCCCAGCAACCCACTGATACCGCCGTTTGCAGTATCTCCACCGCCACTAATTAAAATATCAGGCATTATTTTTACGTTTTGTATACCAATAGATTCCATCACTTTTAATTGGGTAAAATTATTTCCTCCCATGGCATCTACAGAAAGTTTGTAACTCTCTGCATTTGATTTACCAATAGCCAGAATCTTTTCTGCCTCGGCATTACCGGTTAAAGAAATTTGTTCAGCATTTGCCTTTGCCAACAATTCAATTTGCTCTGCATTTGCTTTTGCAAGAACACGTATTCTTTCTGCATCGCCATTTGCTAAAAGTTTTAATCGGTCTGCTTCGGCGGTAGATTGTAAACGTACACTGTTAGCTTCACCAGTAGCTTTTTTTACTGAGGCATCGGCAACCCTTTCGGCAATTAACACACCTTGGTCTGCCTTTACAATTTCTTTTTGTATATCAGCAATAGCAGTTTCTTTTTCCAAACTCTGCCTTGTTTCCTGCGCTTTCATTTCTGTTTCGTAAGTAACTTTTTGTTCTTCTGCAATTTTACGGTCAGTCAAAGTTTTCATTAAACTTTCTGGTGGTACAATATCTCCTATCAAAGTGTCTACACCATACACATTGTACTGGTCAAGCACTTTACCAATATGCATTTTTGCACTTTCCTGTCTTTCTTTACGTGTACCAAGGAACGCAATTACATCACTATCCTGTGCACTGTTTCTAAAATAGTTACCAATGGTAGGTTCTAAAACCTGGCTCACTAGATTATTCATGTTACCAAAACGGGCAATTACTTTTGGTGCTTCGGTTGTAGGTATGTGTATAATTTGAGAAACATCTAAATTAAAAGGGAAACCATCTTTACTACGCACAGTAATGGTAGATAAATGTTTATCCAACTGATGGCTTTCGCTTCTTGCATTAGCCCAATTCAACACCAAATTTGTAGTAG
>JAYSTT010000059.1:0-10498 GCA_043719495.1 Ferruginibacter sp.
CTATATTCACCAGTACGGATCCTGTAATAATTTTCACCTTTCTTTTGTCCCTCCATTTTTTCAGCTTGTACGCCACTTTCTTGTAAAGACTTTGCAGCCCTCAATTTATCAATCACACTATCTGCAAGTGCAATAACAGGTTTTGGTAATTTTGCTAAATCTTTAATATACCCCTTGGTAATTATTACTTCCATTTTGCAATTACTTTTTTGTATTCATCAAAAGTAATGGTTTCATCATCTTTACGGCTACGCATTTCTTCAAGCATCAAAAAATTTTCAACATCTTCATTCATAATGACAGCCAATAATTTTTCAACATCTTCAACTGACCAACTATTGCGTTGTTTTTTTACAGAAAAGTATTGGGGTTTTATTTTTAATTTCTTAGCAATAAAATCGTTTCTATATCCACTAATGTCAATTAGCTCAGGAATATGATTAACTAAATTTTTATAGCTATTCACTATATTAATACCCATAAATGATTTTTTTACTAAAGTTAAATGATTATATTTATTATACAAAAGTATGAAATGTATTTGAAAAAGCCTAACATTGATCCTTGTAAAATAATATCCCAATAATACTGCTTTAATATATTGCATTTAACAAATTTCACTTGTAATATTACTTCACAATTAAACCCTTTTTTATTTTAATAAAACCCAAAAATAATTATGAAAAAAGTTTCAATTTATTTAGTTACGCTTTTAGCAATTATTGTTACAAGCTGTAATAATAATTCTACTACAAATAATTCTGCAAAAAACCAGCTGGTTTCGGCAAAAGAATACAGCGGTCCGCCCTATACAATACAATTGGTAGAATTTGTAAATAATTCGCTGCCCGATCTTCATTCTTATACCCATGCCACCTACGGCGATAAGATTGTAATGCTTGCCGGACGAACCAATGGTTTACATGCAGGTACTTACAAATTTAACCAGGATAATGCCAACGATACTATTTATGTAATAGATACTAAAGCTTGGGATAATAACCTAACCAACTGGCAGGTGTACAGTGTAGCCGCCAACGCAATAACCACTATTAATGGCATTAACAACGAACATTTTCTTGCCAATAATGCCGAGTTTTTTACAAAAGATAGTGTACTTTATATGCTGGGCGGATTACTTGGGGCCAGTACACCTACAAAGTTTCCGCTAACAATGCCTTATATGACGGCAATTAATTTACCAACACTAATTACAAGCGTTATTAATAAAAAACCTATGGCGGCAGGCTCAATACGCCAGGTTGTAGATAGTAGCTTTGCAATAACGGGTGGCGAACTGAGTGTTATTGTCAACACCGTTTATTTGGTATTTGGATGGGACTTTCCCAAGGATATATATACACATAGGGTACAAAGTTTTACTTTTAAAGATGATGGGCATACCATTACTATAAACCATATTCCTGTATGCCCAACTTGTAAAGATAATTATGTGGATTCGCCAAAAGCAAGTACCGGCGGAAGTTTTAGAAGACGTGATGGAAGCATGTCTGCAATGATTGACCCAGGTGCCAACGAAATGCACTCACTGCTGTACTTTGCAGGTGTTTTTAAAAATGGTAATACAAATTTTACTTCGCCTGTATGGATTAATGGCAACTCGGCTGTAGAAGATACAAATTTTGTTATGCTTTCTAATGTTTACACCTGCCAGGTAGTGCCTGTTTACAGTAAACAAAGAAAAGAATGTTATGCAACAATGCTGGGTGGTATGAAGAATGCCCAATACACTGGCGGTGCTATTACACAACCTACCTTGCTTCAATATAAAGGTGCTAATGCTAACACCACTCTAACACCGCCAGATTTAACTTTTTTTACTAGTATCCCATTTACAAATCAGTTTACAACCATTTCTGTAAATGCTGCACATCAATATGCACAATACCTGCTGCCCGATTCGTTCCCAAATTCTAAAATACCTTATACACTGCCATTTGTACCAGCTACTGCCAAAACAAAGGCAATACCAGCTGTAGTGGTACCTGCAGGAAGTGTTTTTTACAACGGTTCCGAATCTGAAATAACTTGGACAGCTAATAGCAGCACTTTATCAAATGGTGTAATTGACTATGATGCATTTATAAATGATAACCCTGCTGGTGGTAATATTGGCTACTTGCATGGGGGCATACTCTCCTATCAACCAAATGTATTTGGTCCAAATTCAAATTCGGCTCATTATTCAATAGCAAGCAACCGTATTTTTGCAATTAGAATTGTGCCAGTGGGTAAATAATTTTAAACAACCATAATTTAACCGGATGTTTTTAACGAACACCCGGTTTTGTTTTTGATTAACTTAAATAGGATTAAATATTTTTTTCGCAAATTAATAGTCCATGGCTTTATCAAAAAATACACTGGGGTTTAAATGATTTAGCTTAACCTTTAAAACCTAATCTAAAGACCAAATCTGTTCGGAAGATTTTTTATTTGTTCCAGAGGAACAGTTTGTGGGTAGCTGAAATGGTGATTATATTTTCGTTCCGTAGAAACGGTTTGTGCTTTTTAGGCTCAACATTTGATATAGGTGGAATGGGAACAATACGTTCCTCTGGAACGTGAAAACAACTATATAATTTTTGCTACCCACAAAATGTTCCTAACGGAACAAAAAGACCAAAGAGTTTAAATTGATACTGCATTTAAAATTTACATAGGGCTTCGTATTGCGAACACTTATGCCCTAAAGACCTGAGCAATTAAAAAATGTGTTGTTCTATGGTATTTGCAAACAAAACACTTAATCCTAAACTTAAATTATGAATTAGCCTATCCACATAACTAAGCGTATTTTTGTGTTTATGCAAACAACTAATATAGCCGGAATTTTAAGCAATTTTAAAATTGAACAACTTAACCAAATGCAACTGGCTTCGCAAGAAGCAATAAAAAATAATGAAGATGTAATTTTAGTATCGGCCACAGGCTCGGGCAAAACGCTGGCGTTTTTATTGCCACTGGTTGAGCTTTTAAAAAAGGATATTAAAACCCCTCAGGCTTTAATAATTGTACCCAGCCGTGAGCTGGCTATACAAATAGATGATGTATTTAGAAAAATGCAAACCGGTTTTAAAGTTTCTGTGTGTTATGGCGGGCATAAAAGAGAAACAGAGGAAAATAATTTGCTACAGGCTCCTGCACTTATTATTGGTACTCCGGGCCGTTTAGCAGATCACTTAAGAAGAAATAATTTTTCTACCGAAGCAATTACCACATTGGTGCTGGATGAGTTTGACAAATCGCTTGAACTGGGGTTTCAGGAAGAAATGGAATTCATTATTAACTCACTAAAAAATATTAATAAAAAAATATTAACTTCTGCAACTGAAGCAGTTATTGTACCCGGTTTTATTGATTTAAAAGAACCGGTAAGGCTTAATTACTCTACTTTGGTTAACGAAAATTCCCTGGGTTTGGAAATTAAAACCGTTTTATCTGATGATAAGGATAAGGCCAATACCCTATTTAAACTGATGTGTTTTTTAGGCAACCGTTCCTCTATAATATTTTGTAACCACCGGGAATCAGTGGAAAGAATCAGCAACCTATTTGCAGATAAAGGCATTGTAAATGTATTTTATCATGGTGGTATGGAGCAGCAGGAACGAGACAGTGCATTGTGTAAATTTAAAAATGGCACTTCAAATATTTTAGTTACCACAGATTTAGCAGCCCGGGGTTTGGATATTCCCAACATCCGCAACATCATTCATTATCATTTGCCGCAATCCGAAGATATTTTTACGCACCGTAACGGCCGTACTGCACGTATGGAAGCCAGTGGAACTGTTTATGCAATTTATTCTACTGAAGAAAGCCTGCCGGAATACATTACCGCCAATGCCACCAAACAGGCACTTACCGATAAAAATGAACTGCCCGAAAAACCCAAATGGACTACCCTGTTTATTGCCGCCGGTAAAAAAGATAAAATAAATAAAATTGATATTGTTGGTTTCTTAAGCCAAAAAGGCGAACTGAAAAAAGAAGATATAGGTTTAATTGAAGTAAAAGACTTCTTCTCTTTTGTGGCGATAAAAAAAATAAAAGTAAGCGAAGTACTGCAGTTAATTAAAAATGAAAAGATAAAGAATAAGAAAGTGAAGATTGAAGTGGCCAGGTAAAACAGGTTACTCTTCCAGTTTCAATGACTCAATATCTTTCGCCAATTGCCGGGTTCATATAAAGGTTTATTATCTGCCCCAAACAAACCACTTACAAAGCCAAAGCGTTTTTTTCGTTTTTTTGCTACTCAACTGATCAAGACATTTGGTAACTGTTATCCTGTATATCCAGGTAGAAATTAGGGTTGGTTATTTTATTTAGACGTTTGTAATTTGAAAAACCTTCGTTGCAAGCTGCAATTTATTTTTTAAAAGAAGCTACAAAATCAATAACCAATTGATTAAAAGCCGCTGCCTCATTAAAAAGGAAAGTATGTTCTATTGGTAAAACGTATATAGGATATTCTTTCAGTTCATTCTCAAACTTCACCAAACGAACAGCATCCTTTTCGGTGGTTAAAATTATTTTGTTGGTATTTTGAATTTTTGCAAAATGTTTTTTAATGTCAGCCAGATCGTCGCTGTTAAAAATATGGTGATCAGCATACCGAAGCATATCGTAACTGGAAAAATTAGTTCCCAGGAAATCTTTTAAAGGCCTTGGATTGGCAATACCGCAGCATAATAAAACATTTGTGGTACGATCAATAGTTGCAGGCTGTTTATTAAAAAGATGGTAGGGTTTTGCATAAACTATTGTAGTAAAAAAAACTACCTGGTTATCCAATGCTTTTATTTCTTTAAGTATCATTTTTTTTTCTTCTGCAGACAGATCACTTTTACACTTTGTCACAATAATAATGTCGGCCCTTACCATGCTGGCTTTTACATCCCGTAAATCGCCGGAAGGCATCATCAAGTCTCTTGTAAAAAGATTGTTGTAGGCAGTTAGTACAATATTTAAACCTGCTTTTACGTGCCTGTGTTGAAAAGCATCATCTAATATTATAACATTTGTACCCGGTTTTGCCTGTAATAACTGAGGTATGGCCACCATTCTTTCTTCACCGACAGCAATAGTTACCTCAGGGAATTTATTATGAAACTGCATAGGCTCATCCCCTATTTCCAATGCAGTAGTAGTAGAATCGGCAATTGCAAATCCTTTTGTTTTTCTTTTATAGCCGCGGCTTAAGGTAGCAGTATTATAATCATTATGCAAAAGGCGTATCAAATATTCTACCAACGGGGTTTTTCCAGTACCACCCACAGCAATATTTCCTACACAAATAATGGGAAAATTAAAGGAAGATGCTTTTAAAATATTATTATCAAACAACCAGTTTCTCATCCATACTACTCCGCCATATACCAGTGATACAGGGAATAATAAATATCTGAAACTTCTTAGCATCTGTTTGGGTAAATAAGTTTATTAATTGATTAGTGCGATTAGTGTTTTTCTAATTTATGAAAATTGAAAATATAGTTGTACCATAATTTCTTTCTGTTTTATAATGTTCAAATTTTTTATAATCATTTCTTGGCGTATGCTCTAATATAAACCAGCCCCTAGGTTTTAGTAATTTCTTTTCAAAAATTTTTAATGGCAGCTCATCAATGATTGCTAAAGCATATGGCGGACCGGCAAAAATAAAATCATATTGCTCTGTTGCGGCGTCAATAAAACGAAAAACATCCAGCTTTACAGCCTTCAAATTTTCTATTGCTAATTCCGCTGATGTTTTTTTAATAAAATCATACATTGTGCTGTCTTTTTCCACAATAGTAATGTCAGGTGCTCCCCTGCTGGCTAATTCGTAACTGATGCAACCGGTACCTCCAAATAAATCCAGCACTTTCAATTCTTCCATCTCTAAATTATTTTGTAATACATTAAATAATCCCTCCTTGGCAATATCTGTTGTGGGCCTTGTAAAAGGCATGTTAGCAGGTGGTGAAATTTTTCTTCCGCCATGTATTCCGCTTATAATACGCATGATGCAGTGGCAAATAAATGACTAAAATAATGTTGAGGATAATTGTTTATTTCGGTTACATAACTAAACTTATCTGGAAGGGTTGCAAATTCGATATTCAAAAAATATTTATGCAGCTCGTTGTATAAGTTAGAATCTGCATCAATCATTCCACTTACAATTAAATTAGTCTGTAATGCATCAGTTTCAAAACTCTGGCAAACATTCAATAAGTGATATACTGCATCCTCAGGTGTAGAGAAATCAAAATTTTGAATTATTTGCAATTGACCGTTCATTCTAAGCAGCACAGTAATATTATTGGGATAAAAATTACAATACAATAAATCCCTGTGTTGTATATCAAAATTTATGACTAAAGAATTTTGATGTGATTGAATAGAAAAAGGGAAACAGGCTGTAAAAACATTTTTTACAGTAAAGGGTATTTTATATACAGTATGCAGGTTGTTGGCTATTACTAAATCATTTTGTATTGTTGAATTTACAGCATCCCCATAAACTAATTCAAGCATTTCTTTAGCACTACGGCTATCATAATATTCATTTGGCACCAAAATGTTTTCATCAAAACACCAGGTAACATATATTTTTTTAAAATGCTGCTGCAATAAATTTTCGGCCCTTAATAGTAAATTTATTTCTTCGGCAATATTATTTTCAGTTAAGTTTTTTGCAAAGTGATATACTTGTACCGAAGTAAAAGTGCTACTGTCAGTATCCAACTGGATAAACGAAATGCCCTGTTTACCTGCCTGCACAAATAAATTTTGTTTGCCGGACAGTATATTTTCTGTTGCTATATTAAATGATGGATTCACTATATGATTTTCGTGTGGCAAAATAAGATAATTTTGCTGACTTTATGGAAAGTGCTGTTACAAACAACGATTTAAAAATAAAAGTTACCAATAAGCAGATACTGTCTATTGCCTTGCCTATTACTTTGGCTATTCTTATCCCCCAGATAAATATGCTCACCAACAGCATTTTTTTGGGTGACTACAGCACCGAAGCATTAGGCAATGCCGGTATAACAGGGGTTTATTATTTAATATTTGCAGTTGCCGGACATGGCTTAAATAATGCTATGCAATCCGTTTTCAGCCGCCATGCAGGTAGTGGGAATACCGCTGCCTTTAAAACAATTCTGGCCCAGGGTATTCGTATATGTTTACAGCTGGCACTTATTGGTATTTTATTTACCTGGTTAATTGCACCATTTATTCTGCAGCCTGTGGCAGCAGAAAATGCTTATCCCCAGGAAATAAATTTTTTACGCATCCGTATTTGGGGCCTCCCCTTTTTGTTTCTTTTTCAAACGGGTAATGCATTTTTAGTAGCATCACTCAACAGCAGGTATTTAATGATAGGTTTTATTTGTGAAGCACTGGTAAATATTTTGCTGGATTATTTATTAATTAAAGGCCGCTTTGGTTTTCCTGAAATGGGATTTAATGGCGCTGCTGTGGCTTCGGTAATCGCAGAAGCGGTTGGATTTTTAGTGGTGTTTATTGTATTGTATAAAACAGGATTAAAAAAGAAATATAACCTGCTCAAGGATTTTTCTTACAACAAAGTGATCAGTAAGGCCATAATAAAAGTATCTGCACCATTGGTAATACAATACGTAATCAGTGTAACCACCTGGCTGATATTTTTCTTTTTGATTGAATCACGTGGTGTTGATTTAGATAAGGCCATCAGCAATGTAATGCGAAATGTATTTGGCCTGGCAGGTGTTTTTGTTTGGGCATTTGCCAGTACAAGCAATGTGGTGGTAAGTAATTTAATGGGCCAGAAAAGAGAAGACAAAGTTATTTTTGCCATCAATAAAATTATGCTGTTTAGTATTGGATTTTGCTTTGTAATGGTGCTGCTGTTGAATATTTTCCCTGCTTCATTTTTTAGTTTGTTTGGCAAAAGTGATGAATTTGTATCTGCTGGTATTCCTGTGGCAAGAATGGTTTCGTTAGGTATGTTGGTTATGAGTGTAGCCAATATCTGGTTGAATGGGGTAACCGGTACCGGCAAAACAAAAGTTAATTTAATGATTGAGATTATAGCTATTACTGTTTACCTTATTTACAGTTGGATATTTATGAAATTTCATTTTATATCTTTAGCCATGGCTTGGAGCAATGAAGTGGTATACTGGTCTACCATATTTGTAATGGCATTTATATTTTTAAAAAGTGGGAAATGGAAAACGAAGTAGGTTTTTAGTTATTTCTTATTACCTTAGTCAATTTCATTAGCGTGAATTACCTTATCCGTATATTTTTAGAATATAGTTGTCAGCTTTTTTTATTTTGCTACTTTGTAAGGTAAATCAATCAGCTTATTTGATTTCAGATAAATATTATCATGCTTTAAATCAATTATTATATTAAAACGCTTTAGCAGGTCATTTCCAAAATAATTCATATCAAAACCTACAGGGCTTTTATTACCCAAAATAGAAGTTGGAATATCAATAACTGTAAGATTATTAATTTGTAATAAAGGAACAGAAACTATTTTGGTTTCGTATTTCCTTCCGGCACCATCACTAAATGAAGATTTCTTTAACAATTTCAAATCTTGCGGAAATTTATTTTTACTGGCCCAGGAACTATCTAAAATAATGGCAAGGTCGGATCCTGTATCGAATAAAAAATTACCGCTATACTTTTGTTTGTTTATTTCAATGGCAGCTTCTACACAAAATAATGAATGGATAAATTTTATTTTCGATTTTACAAACTCTTTTTTATTATTTGGCAACTTTGAATGAATGATAATATAGCTATTGTCATAATCAATTTCAACTATTTTCCCTTCAAATATGCGCCAACCAAACCTGCCGTCCATTTCCCGGGCAGCTACATTAGCCGGGCTAACTTCAGGATTATACCAGATTAAATTTCCAATTTGTATTTTAAATACTTTTTCCAGTTTATTGAAATCAGGTATTGCCTTACCAGTTAAAGCATCCGGTTGGTTGGATAACAATTTTGTTTTTTTCAGAATTGCATCTTTGGTTAAGCGAAAATCCAATGAACCAATATCAAAGTGTAAGTTTAATGTATCCCTGTTATTGATGATAGACTTTACATGAATAGCATTGTAAGAAGTTAGTATAAAAGAAATGGTATCATTTTTATTCTTATTTATTTTAAATGCACTCTCAGCAGGTATTGAACTGGATATCTGGGTGTAACAGGAATCAATTCCGTTTAATAATACAATAAAGTTGAATTTTGTTCCTGGCTTCAGCTTTACTCTTATCGAGTCAATATCTGTATAAAATATTACCCATTTGGTTTTTCTTGTTCTGTCTGCAGTAAAAATGTCAGGTTTAATTTTTGGAGAAAGTGACCAGGCATTTTTGTCCAGGTAGTCTCCGTCTTTTATAGCTACACTTTTTGAAGTGGCATAAATGACAGGCAGTTGCTTTTGTCCAAAAGCCAATTGTGTAAATAGGAGAATAGTAAAAAAGTATATGTATTTCATTTTTCCTGGTTGTGCATTATAGTTTCACTGTGCTCTATTATTTGAAGTTAAGTATTTTAAAAAACAGCAGTATGCTTTTAAATTTAATTGTTCTTTCACTCATTGATAGCTTCTTCACTTAAATATTTACTTGTTTATAAATTTATAGGCTGTGCAGATTTTTTAATTCCAATAAAAAAAATTTAAGTAAGCAAATGCAAAATCTAAAATATAAAATTAAAATGAGCCGGTAGTATTTCTATATTCAATTCATTGGTTTCTAAATACTCTCCATCCAAATGCAATTGAATTGGGTGGTTACTTTTAATAATTATTTTTTGTGTATTGTAGTAATCAATAAAAGGGAGCGTAAGATGCTTTCCTTTTTCTATTACCGGCAAATACCGGAGTCTTTTAAATGCTGATATCGGCTTAACCAAATTTGCATCAAACAGGCCATCATCAGGCTTAGCCAAAGGCGCCACATAAAAGCCTCCGCCATAGCGGGTTCCATTGGCAATGCTTATCATAAGGTATTTACCTTCAACTGATTTTTCTGTGGATGTGATGGTATAATACTGTTCTTTATAAAAAAAAATATGCTTTAAAATAGAGATCATGAAAGAGGTTTTGCCTCTCCATTTATTTACAGCAATCAGGCTTTTTGCAACTGCACCCTCAAAGCCAATGCCCACACCATTTAAGAAATATCTTTCATTACATTTACCTGCATCAATAGGCCGGGGTTTTAACTGCAACACTTTTTTAATTTGTTCCTCCACTGTTGTTTTGCCATACAGTAAAGCATAAAAATCATTCCCGGTGCCGCCATTAAAAATGCATAGTGGTTTTTTTATATCGTTATATTGATTAACAAAATAATTAACTGTGCCATCACCTCCTGATATCCAAACCTGGTCAAAATTATAAATACGCTCATCCCATTCTTTTTCTGAAAAAATTTTGGAAGCTATTTTCAGGTTGGTTAAAATG
>JAYSTT010000581.1:0-5586 GCA_043719495.1 Ferruginibacter sp.
TGCCGGGTATTTCGGCCACCATATTATATCCGGTAAGGTCTTTATTGTAAAAAGTATTCTGCACATTCATTTCCAGTACTACTTTTTTATTATCCTGCATCAGCCGGGTCAGTTTTAAATAATCTTCCCGGCTGGTTTTCATTTCGGGTAAGGTAGGTTGGTAGCCAGTGGCATAACCGCTGCCGCCATCTACAAACACCGTACCGTCAATAGAATTTCTGCTGCTGCGTAATAAACCCACAGCACCTTTTTTCTCTAAATACAATGAAGTGTAGTAAGCGCTTTTAATGAACGGCAGAAACTCTTCTATTTGTTTTCGGGTTACCATGTATTCGTCGGGCAGGTTATTTAAACTGCTGTCGCCATATCTGATGGCGTAGGCTTTAAAAGCATCCGGTATCGTTGTGGCACCTGGCTTTATCATTACTATTTTACCTTTTAATGCTGCCCCTGCTTTATTTATAGATGCCGAATCAAGTTCATCCAGCATAATCAGTTCTGTTTTAATAGATTTTAGTGTGCTCTTACACCAGGGTACAGGATAAGCAATAATATTTTCGTAATAAGGAAATTTTAGTGCCAGTGTTCCCTGCTCGTTACTCCAGCCTTTGCCAAATTCGCCCCAGGCTTCACGGCCGGCATTTTGAAGCCCCCATTTTTTGCAGATGGTTGTAACCCAATCCAGCGCACAATTGTAACCCGGTGAGTTGGTAAGCCGTGGGCCACATACATCGGTGATGTTATGGGCTATCATGGTAATTTGAGAGTTGTTTTTTTCTTCGTCTTTTATTTTTTGCATTATAGCCATATCCACAGTTTCCTGTGCTGTTGCAAAGTTTATAACAAAGCATAACAGGCTTGTAACAGAAAGAAATTGTTTCATGTGCTTTAGTTTAAGTTGTACAAATTAATGTAAAATGGTGGAAATGCAAGGGGCTTATTGGTTTACTGGTAGAGATTGGCAGTACAGTTTTGAATGATCAATATTAAACGTTAGTTATAAACCCGGTTATTTGAATTTTATTTAAAACCCTGTCATTATTAATTCTTACTTTTTTTATCCCCTCCCACAAACTTCCCCATCATCCTCATTACCTCCGCTCCTTCTTCTCCACTGCAGGGGTTGGGTGCATCGCCTAAAAAGTATTGCACCACTTTTTCTATCATGGGTTGTTGCACATGCGGCAATGTATCAAATGAAAATATTTGAGTAATGCCTCTTGCTATAACAGTAATAGTGTTGCCGCCAAATACACTAAAATAAATGGAGCCTGCACTGCCAATTATTTCGCAGTTGTCGGTTGTTGCAGCGGCATTAAAACACCAGGTACCACTAAATGCATTACCGTTTTTAAACAATATATTTCCTGCTACTAAGTCATCGGCAATATAATTACCTGCCTGGTTGGTAGCAATGCCGGATATTTTTTGAACAGGGCCAAAAAAATAATACATCAAATCCAACTGGTGTGGTGCCAGATCGTGAAAAAGCCCGCCACCGGCTATTGCAGGGTTAACCCGCCAGGCATGATGGTTGTTGGCAAGTTCTGTTGCTGTTAAAGCTGGTTTATATAATTCCAGGCGGGCAAGGCGTACATCTCCAATGGTTTTATCGTTTATTAATTGTTTTATTTTTTTAAACAGCGGCCACTCCCTCCTGTAATGTGCCACTACTAATTTTATGTTTTTTGCTTTTGCAGTGGCGGCAATATTTTGTGCTGCTGTATAATTAAGCGCCATTGGTTTTTCTACATACACTGGTTTACCTGCATTTATGGCCGCCAATGCATATGTTTCGTGAGAGTCTGGTGGCGTGGCAATATAAATGGCATTTACTTCGGGATCATTAATTAATTTATCAGCATCACTATACCATTTGGGTACATTGTACCGCTTGGCATAATCTGCGGCTTTTGCAGCATCACGGCGCATTACTGCCAGCAATGCAGAGTTGGGCACTTTGTTAAATGCCGGTCCGCTTTTTATTTCGGTTACATCGCCGCATCCAATGATACCCCAGTTAATTTTTTGCATGGCAGTTAATAATAGAATAAAAAAGAAAATGTAAATTAAATGCAATGGAATAATAAAATAAATATCATTTCATTGCCCAGTAATCAACCACTACAACTTTTTCCAGCAACGGGCTTAACAAGGCTACAAATTCTTTATGAGCAGGATAAACCAAATAATCGTCACGGTCTTTTTCACTTGCAAAAGTTAAAAAGAAACTGTGTGTTAAACCTTCATTCAGTTTTTCAGGACTGTTATTGGTACCCCATTCAAAGTCTTTTAATAAATTTATTTTTTCCGGTAAAAGACGAAAAGCATCTTCTACAGATTTAATATTAGCAACAGTTGCATTCGCTTTAAATTTTAAAAGTACTACATGTCTTAATAATTTTACTGAAGACGTTTGAGCAACAGCTACAAACGAAATGAGACAGGCTATTAATCCAAAAACAATCATTTTTTTCATCCCTTTTTTTTATTAAAAGTAATACATAAATTTTGTATACGATTTTTACATATGGCAACAACAACAAGGCATATTTTTGTTTTACGCCGCCGTTTGGTAGGTAACCAACAGCGAACGGAAACTGCATTAAACCTTTACCACATCTGGCTGTTGCAAAAAACAGCCCGTTTACTTTTTTTAGTGATTAGATGATAAAAAGGAAATAAAATTCTGTACATTTAACTCCTAAAAATAAATAATCATGATTAAACAAGCGCTATTGGGTGAATTTGAGCATGAAGCTGAAAACACCCGTAAATTACTGAATGCCATTCCTGATGCTGCACTGGATTATAAACCACAACCACATTTATGGTCGGTAGCCCAGTTGGCTTCACACATTGCAGAAGTGTATAACTGGTTTGATGCCACATTTAACCAGGATGTGTTTGATATGGACATTTACAAGTATGACAAAGGAGATATCAGCAAAGTTTCAAACATAGTGGCAAAGTTTGAAGAAAATGTAGCCGCTGCAAGAAAGGTTTTAGAACATGCCGATGAATCCACTTTTATGAATGTGTGGCGCATGCAAATGGGCGGCCACGATTTAATGCCTCCTATGCCTAAAGTTGTGGTGGCAAGAGGTTTTTTATTTAATCATTTATACCATCACCGCGGAGAACTGGTGGCACATTTAAGAGCTACAGGAAATAAAATACCTGGTTTGTACGGACCTAGTTACGAAGAAGGCAAGGCAATGATGGCACAAATGAACTAAACACACCATTTTCTTAATTGCATTTACTACCGCAGTTGTTTTAAATAGCTGCGGCCTTTTTTTGCCGGTATTGATTTTAACGCATAGGGAAATGCAAGGAAAATTCATATTACGGCTTTACCTTTTCATCATATTTCTTTTGCAGATTTTTTATTGCAGCATCATAATCACTCTGATCTATAAAAGCAGCAGGATTGAAATAATCTCCGGGGTGATGTTTATAATGCCGATGTTTAATTTTAACTCAATGACGAAAAGGATTTACTACCAGCTGTACTTTTTAATTGCGGGTTGAAGGAACTACCGGCGGCATATCTAATTTTTTTCTTACAAGGTTTTCCAAATCAAAATTAGTATCAGCATAAAGCAAAGAACCGGAGTTAACATTAATGATAAAAGTGTATCCATTTTCTTTGGCTACTTCGGATACTGCTTTGTTTACTTTTTCCATCACCGGCTTATAGAGGTCAATACGTTTGTCGTCCAGTTGCTGATCAATACTTTGTTCAAACTGTGTAATTCGTGTCTGCTCTTTGTCTAAATTATTTCTCTCCTGCTCCACCTGAACAGGTGTTATAGTTCCTTTTAGGTACTTATCATTTTAGGGTTTGCGCCATAGTTTGATAGGCTACAACCATATTAGAATCTTTTACAGATAGCTGCCTGTTAAAAATATTATGTTGAGCATCAATTGCTTTCACCTCGGACATAGCTGCTAAAACGCTTGTGGAATTCAGGTAGCCTGTTTTTTGCATTACTACTGTTTGGGCTGTTGTTGAATCGGCAACCAGCAATAAAAAAGTTGTTTTTAAAATGGCAATACTTTTCATAACTAAATATTTTTTTACAAAATTTATACTGTAGGTTATTAAATTGTTTACACTTTGCTGTAGTCTTTTCGCCTTAGTTTGGTTATAAACAACGGCGAATATAAAAGAACAGTAACATTTGTACAGTATGAATTGTTATTGGTACTCCTGCACTGGATTACTTGCCCTGCAAACCAGAAAGAAGCGATAAATTATATTTTATTTGTAGTATCTTTCACTAACAAAAATTACCTGCTATGCTAAAATATATTAAAACCCTCACAACTTTTTTTTTAGTTACTATTTTGTTACTCTACATCCCCTGCCAATCGCAGGTAATACAAACCAATAGCAAAAACAACAGTGTGGATTATGAAAGATTACAAAAGATTGATGGATTGGTAAATGAGTACATCAGTAAAAACTGGTTAACAGGAGCGGTTTCAATCGTAATAAAAGATAACCAGGTGGTACAGTATAAAGGCTATGGTTTTGCCGATGTGGCTGCCAAAAAGCCTATGAAAAATGATGCCATCTTTCGTATCATGTCTCAAACAAAAGCCATTACCAGCGTTGGCATTATGATATTATATGAACAGGGTAAACTGCTGCTTGACCAACCCATTGGAGATTTTATTCCCGAATTCAAACATCCCGTTGTATTGGATAAATTCAATGATGCAGATACTACTTATACTACAGTTCCTGCAAAAAGTGAGATCACTTTTCGTCAGCTACTTACACATACATCGGGACTTGATTATACAGATATTGGTAGTTCAAAAGTAGCCGCTATCTACTCAAAGAATCATGTTCCATCGGGTCTTGGTTATTTTGAAGACAACCTTTTAGACAGAATGAAAGCGTTAGGCAAACTGCCTTTAAGTTTTCAACCCGGTACAAAATGGCAATATGGATTAAACAGTGATTTACTGGGATGTTTAATTGAAGTAATCAGCGGGATGAACCTGGAAGATTATTTACGCAAAAATATTTTCGACCCTTTAGGAATGAAAGATACTTATTTCAATCTGCCTTCATCCAAAGCTTTTCGCCTGGCAACAGTTTATACTGAGGATTCATTGAATAATATTATTCCATGGAGTCATGAGTTTCGTCGTATTGATCCGGATTATCCTCTCATGAACAAACATTATTTTTCAGGAGGTGCAGGCCTTTCTTCTACTGCTTTTGATTATGCCATTTTCATGCAAATGTTATTGAATGGCGGTAAGTATAATAGTCACCAAATTTTATCAAAAAGAACAGTGGAAATGATAACCAGTGGCCAGTTAAAAGATGGTCTTTTTGGCGATGACAATATGGGATTGGGCTTTTCCATCAATTCGGAAAAATCTGCGGCTAAAGGACCACGGAATGCAGGATCATTTGCCTGGGGCGGCTACTATGGCACTACTTACTGGGCCGATCCTAAAGCACACCTGGTTTGCCTTTTTATGACACAACAGAATCCCAATAGTCATGGTGATCTTGAAGGAAAGTTTGAGTCGATAGTTTATTCCAGTCTTAAATAAAAT
>JAYSTT010000582.1:0-2315 GCA_043719495.1 Ferruginibacter sp.
ACCAGCGATTTTGTTCTTCGGGTAATACCTAAGGCAGTAACTACTACTTCTTCCAGTTGTTTATTAGAAACAGCGAGTGAAACTGCAATATTATCATCACTTCCCGAAACAGCTACTTCCGTGGGTTCATAACCAACAGAAGAAATCTGTAAAACAATATTTCCTGAAGGAACTGATAGACTAAACTTTCCATCAGTATTTGTAAAAGTAGAAGCCTTACCTCCTTTAACCTTTACTGTAGCAGAACCAACTGCTTTATTTGAAGGATCCGAAACCAGCCCATTTAGTTGGCGTGTTTGTGCAAATGCACTGAATCCTAAAAAAAGAAATAGGAGGCAAACCGAAAATCTGGTCATAAGCATTGATTTAGTTTTGAGAAATAAAGGATGAAAATACATTATTTTATAAATATCATCATTAAAATGAAATTATTTTTTTATCCACATTTAGTTAATAAATTAATTTAATAATTAAAAACAAGAATTTTTTATTAAAACTGAACCAGACCTAAAATTTTATCCCGTACCAAAAGGCAGCATCCCAACAAGCCTGCTTTATATTGCAGAGTAGAAATCACTACAGTAGTATCTCTGTTTACCAGGTTTAAAGAATACTCTATAATAGCCGTTTTTAATGGCAAAAGTAATGGCTCCCCCAAAGCACTCAGGCTACCACCAATAATTATCAATTCGGGGTTAAATATGTTTATGGTTATTGCTAAACCCCGCCCTAGTTTTTCAGCTACTTCACTTAAAACCTGCAAGCTTAAATTATCGCCTTTTTCAACAGCGAAAATAATATCTTCAATTTCAATAAATCCCTTTTTGTCCAATACCTTTTGTAAAATACTATTGGATCCTTTTTCCATTAATGCAGTAATCTTTCTAATAAATGCAAATCCCGATGCTTCAGTTTCCAAACAACCTTTTTTTCCACAAAAACAAATTAATTCATTATCAAAAAGGGGGATGTGGCTCAATTCACCTGCATACCCACTGGCGCCATAAACCGGTTTTCCCCCAATAAAAATCCCTATAGCCATACCATAATCCAGGTTCATCACTAAAACTTCATTCTCCTGCTTGCGGTTTCCAAAATGAAATTCACCATAGGCAATTGTTCTGGAATCATTGTCTATAAATACCGTTAATCCAAGCTCTTGTTCCAAAATGGCTTTTATAGGGGCATCGCTAAAATGATAAATGGTAAGTATCTCGCCGGTTCTTACATTTATTCTTCCTGCCACACTAATGCCTACCCCTGCTATTTTACTTTTTTCAATTTTTATTTCCTTTAAAAAATCTTTAATGATGGCTACAACTTCCTTTAATGATTCTCCAGATTCCTGATATAAAAAAGGGATATCAAGTTTTGATTTTACAATACTTTTATCAAACCCCATTATTCCAATATTGATCTTATACTTTTTAATCTCCACTCCTAAAAAATAACAGCCTTCACTTCTTAAAGAATAAAAAGAGGCATTACGGCCTTTACCAACAGAACGCTTTCCGGTTTCTTTTATAAAGCCTTCCTTTACAAGGCTTCCAATAAGTTCAGCAGCTTTGGGTATACTGATATTCAGTGATTCTGAAACATCATTAATGGTAATGTCATCATTATTACTCATTTGAGCAATGATCCGCTTTTTCCTGGTCACATCTTTTATGCCTATACTGGAAAGGCCAGTAATATTAAACTCATGAATAAGTGTCTGCGATTTATTTGGCATTAATTTTAAATTAATAAGGGCAAATATATAAATAAATTAAAAAAAATACTTTCTTATTAAATATTTTTTATTAATTAAAATGTAATTACGCTTACCTTCGTTTTTTAGGTTTACTTCATTTTAAACTTACTTTTTACTGCTAAAAACAAATTATTTAACCATTTTTATTTACGTAGCATGATTGACTCATTAGAAAAAATTGCGGTAAAAATATTTCCCGATTCCAATGATGGTTCTGCTTTTGTGGCACAACAAATTGCTGATCTTATAAAGCAAAAAGAAAAAGAAGGAAAAAAAACTGTTATAGGCCTTGCTACCGGCTCCACACCAAAAACTTTATATGCACATTTGGTACATATGCACCAAAAAGAAGGTTTGAGTTTTAAAAATGTAATCACTTTTAATTTAGACCAATATTATCCCATGGAGAAAGATGCTTTGCAAAGTTATCATTACTTTATGCGGAAAAACTTATTTGAACAAACTGATATTGACCCCAACAATTATCACTTACCTGATGGCATGATAGCTAAAGATAAAGTAAAGGAGCATTGCCTTGACTATGAAAAACAAATTGAAGCTG
>JAYSTT010000583.1:0-2307 GCA_043719495.1 Ferruginibacter sp.
CCCAACCCTGAGAACGCCGATGTGGATGTTATTAAAGGCGCCGAAGAAGTTACCGGTTTGGAAAGTATGGCCAATGCAGTACGCACACAAATTGGTAAAGGCGCCGACTTCATAAAAATATATGCCGACTACCGCTATGGTTTAAACAAAGAAGCGGTACCCACCTTTACAGAAGCTGAAATAAAATACATGGTAGATATTGCCGGCAGCAGCGGCAGAAAAGTGGTAGCACATGCATCTACACCCGAAGGCATGCGCAGGGCAATAATGGCGGGCGTTAGTACCATTGAGCATGGTGATAATGGTAATGCCGAAATTTTTAAACTGATGAAAGCAAAAGCTGTGGCTCTCTGCCCTACCCTGGCCGCTGGTGATGCCGTATCACAATACAAGGGCTGGAAAAAAGGTATAGAGCCGGAACCGGAACGCATCAGCAATAAAAGAAAAACTTTTACCATGGCGCTTGATGCAGGTGTTACTATATGCATGGGTGGCGACGTGGGTGTATTTGCACACGGCGATAACGCCCGGGAAATGGAAATGATGGTGGGCTACGGTATGAGACCTATTGATGTATTACGATCTGCTACCAGCATAAATGCAACCGTGTTTGGCTATGCCGATAAAATCGGCAGTATTAAACCAGGTTTGCTTGCAGATATGATTGCGGTGGAAGGCGATCCTGCTGTTGATATAAAAAATATCAGGAAAATAAAGATGGTTATGAAAGGGGGGAAACTGGTAAATGGTTTTGCTTTTTAACGGAACTGGCGCAGTTGTTCCCATAGATAATGTACATTGTTTACCGAAATGTTGATGGCAACTTGTACACCTTTCTAAACTGCCTTATTTATTCCCATTGCCTCTTTCATATAATTTAAAAAACTGCCGGAACGATTGTAGTAATATTGATTGTAAGTTTGTTTGATTGCCGCTCTTAAATAATCGCTTGTATAGTGTTTCAACATTATTTCATACAATTCCGGAAACACTTCGGCATCTTTTTCACGGGCATCATTATGTATGCCCCAACCATATTCATCACTTTTATACAGTATTGCTTTAAGCAAACGTGCTTTATCTGTAAGCACCATTGGTTCAAAATAAGTAAGAATTAAATTGTAACGGGCGTAACCATCAATGTATTCAATCATTTTTGTGTATTTTTTTTCCTGATCAGCTAACCTGAAACAAAATTCTGTGGCTGCGTTACTGTAACTACGTGAAGCATTACGGGCCCTGGAAAGTATTTTTGTACGCCACTTTTTCTTTTCTTCCTCATCCTGCATACGGGAAAATATATACAGGTAATCATCAAAATTGTATGTGTAAGGCAATAGCTGGCTAAGCACATTTGCCATACCATTTTCATTTTTATTTACAGTGTAAATGAACTTAAGAGAAATAAGATAAGGAATATTATATTCTTCTTTATAATTACCGGCAATTTGTTTTAAGCAGTATTTTTCTGCCATTGCATACTGCTTGATTTCAATAAGCGATTCTATCAGCTTCTCATTGTAGCTATTGATCCATTCAATAGGCTTAAAAAAGATAAAATATTTTTCAAACAGGTTGTGCTGCACTGCAATATCAAATATTAGCTGTGTATAGGTTGCGCCATAAGCCATATTATAAGCGCTTACTTTACTGAACTGAATTATAATTGCATCAATTAAAGTATCTCTTCTTAGTGCTGTGCTAATGCTGCTAATATTTTGCAGGTGTTGCAGGTAATGAAACCTGATTTCATTTTTATCATGAACCTGGTCTAAAAAATATCCGGTGGCAATATTCCAGGCCGCTTCATCATAAATATCCGAAACAGTTTCAACACATTTTTTTAGTACAGCATCAACATAACTGATTATTTTTTTGCTGTTTACATTCAGGCTTTTATAAATGCCCAGGCAACACTCAAGCAGCGTGTGTAAATTCAAAAACTGGTTTTCGCTAATTACATCTGCCTGGTATTGTGCAATAATGGGTTCATGCAGCTCGGTCCATAAATCTATTATTTTTTTTAAAAGCGTGGGATCAAGGTTCTTTTTATTTTTTACCACCGCTTTTACAGCATCCTGGGTAATTTTAATAATTTCTTCCGGTGTAAATTGCCGGTGCTTTGCAGTAAAGTGATGAATGAAGGCAAGCTCCAGATCAGGATTTTTTTGCAATACATTTTTAGTCCAGTCTTTCAGTTCATGCAATAATGCATCATCCAGCAAGGGTTGGCTTTTGCTGATCTTTGCTTTAGCCGTTACCTGCTTTTTTACTTTTTTCTCTCCGGCAATGTGCATCAGCAATGCA
>JAYSTT010000584.1:0-2305 GCA_043719495.1 Ferruginibacter sp.
CTTTAGCTATCCGTAGCTTACGGCCGGGGTTTATTATGTCAGGATTTCTGCGTTCTTCCAAAGTCATGGAATTTATCATTGCCTCAATACCTTTAAAAGAATCATCATTTATATCTATATCTTTTATTTGTTTGCCAACCCCTGGTATCATTCCCATCAGGTCTTTCAGGTTACCCATTTTTTTGATCTGCTGCAACTGTGTTTTAAAATCTTCAAAATCAAACTGATTTTTACGAATCTTTTTTTCCAATTTAGCAGCTTCGGCTTCGTCGTATTGTTCTTGTGCTTTTTCTACCAAACTCACAATATCTCCCATGCCCAAAATACGCTGAGCCATACGCTCAGGATAAAACACATCAAGCGTATCCATTTTTTCGCCACTGCTGGCAAATTTTATGGGTTTGTTTACGGTGTATTTAATAGAGAGTGCGGCCCCACCTCTTGTATCGCCATCTAATTTAGTAAGCACCACGCCACTAAAATCTAACCGGTCATTAAAGGCTTTAGCTGTGTTTACTGCATCCTGGCCTGTCATGCTATCTACTACAAACAAAATTTCCTGCGGATTAATAGCTGCTTTTATATTGGCAACCTCGGTCATCATCACTTCATCCACTGCCAACCGTCCGGCAGTATCCACAATAATTACATTTTTGTTTTTGCTCCTGGCTTCTTTTAAAGCATTTTGCACAATAGAAACCACATCTTTATTTTCCCGTTCTGCATAAACATCTACTCCAATTTGCCCACCTAAAACTTCCAATTGGTCAATTGCCGCTGGCCTGTAAACATCACCCGCTACCAACAAAGGTGATTTTCCTTTTTTGGTTTTAAGATAATTAGCCAGCTTACCACTAAATGTTGTTTTACCACTACCCTGCAATCCGGCAACTAAAATAATGGCTGGGCTGCCGGTAATATTAAATTCGCTTTCGCTGCCACCCATCAGTTCGGTGAGTTCATCTTGTACAATTTTTACCATTTGCTGGCCAGGATTTACAGCTAACAACACTTTTGAACCAACTGCTTTTTCTTTTACTTTATCAGTAAATTCCTTGGCTATTTTATAGTTCACATCAGCATCAACCAATGCACGACGAATATCTTTTACAGTGTTGGCAATATTAAGGTCGCTGATACGGCCTTCGCCCTTTATATTCTTAAACGCAGTTTCTAATTTTTCACTTAACGAATTAAACATATAATTATCTTTTAAAAATCGGATGGCAAAAATAAGAAAACGGGGGCTGTTATCAACAAATCATTATTCAACATTTGTGTAGCCTGTCCCGATTGAATCGGGAGCTTTTCGCTCCAAGTCAGTCTCTTAACCGCTAACTGGGTTTGAAACCGCCGTCAGGGTTATTCCGGGCTTTCCCTACTATCCTGCAGCCAGTAAACAACAGCAACTATTCTCAGCATCTTAAAATTGTTTCAACCAAATTGTAGCGCAATTGTTAATTTGCCAGTATGAATTTGGCTAATAGCCCTGGCTACAATATTATTCTTAATTGGCTTAAAAAAAATGAGCGGCAACCTTTTACATTTCAAACAGCAACCTGGCAGCATATATTAAACGGGCAAAGTGGCTTGGTAAATGCCCCCACCGGATGCGGAAAAACTTATTCCATTTTTTTAGGCGCCCTCATTCAATTCATCAATGAGCATCCTGAAAACTATCAATCTAAAAAAAATAATGGTTTACAATTGTTATGGATAACACCATTAAGGGCTTTGGCAAAAGATATTGCCCGAGCCATGAATGAAGTGATTGAAGGCTTAGGCATGCAATGGAAAGCAGGTATCAGAAACGGCGACACAGATTTAAAAGAAAGGGCACAGCAAAAAAAACTATTACCCGAGGTTTTTATTATTACACCAGAGAGTTTGCATTTATTGCTGGCACAAAAAAATTATCCTGATGTTTTTGCATCATTAAAAATAATTGCTGTAGATGAGTGGCACGAATTGCTGGGCAGTAAAAGAGGTGTACAAACTGAATTGGCAATATCCAGAATTGTGAACATAAAATATCGAATTTCCAATGTAAAATGCTTGCTTTGGGGCATTTCTGCCACCATTGGAAATTTAGTAGAAGCAAAGGATGTATTGCTGAGTCCAATAAAAAAGCTTCAAAATTGTAGTGACTTAAAAGCCCCTCTCCCCCTGGAGAGGGGTTGGGGTGAGGTCATTATTAAAGCCAACCTCATTAAAAAAACGGAGATACAATCTATCTTTCCTGATGAGATAGAAAAATATCCCTGGGCAGGGCATTTGGGCATTAAATTAATTGATAAAGTTTTAC
>JAYSTT010000585.1:0-13445 GCA_043719495.1 Ferruginibacter sp.
TTATGGATGTAAAAAAAGACATATTGTGGCGGGTATATCTCTGCTTTTTGGGGATGATAGTACTGGGAGCAGTAGTACTGGGCAGGGCTTTTTATATTCAGCAAATTGAAGGAAAATACTGGAAAGAAATGGGTAACAATCTGCACTTAAAATATTTACCCATTGATGCCGAAAGAGGAACTATTTACAGTGAGGATGGTAATATACTGAGCACATCGGTACCCATATTTGATGTGTTTGTAGATTTTGGAGCAGAAGGGTTAAGAGAAAAAGGCGGCGAAAGATTTACAAAAAATATCGACTCTTTAAGCATAAGCCTTGCCGGTTTATTTAATGATAAAACTGCTGCTGAATATGCCAAACAATTAAAAGCAGCTTATAAAAACAAAGACAGGTATTATATTCTTAAAAAGAAAATATCTTTTTCGGAATATAAAGAGCTGAGGAATTTTCCTTTAGTAAGGCAGGGCAGAAACAAAAGCGGTTTCATCTTTGATGCAAGAGACAAAAGAATTAATCCTTATGTTTTACTGGCTAACAGAACCATTGGTTTATCAAGAGAAGATTCTACAAAGAATGTTGGTTTGGAAAGAAGTTATGATAGTTTGTTAAAAGGCTCATCAGGCCAGCGTTTAATGAGGTATATAGCAGGTGCTTATGTACCAGTGGAAGGTGCAGAGTTGGAGCCGGAGAATGGAAAAGATATCATTACCACTTTAGATACTTATATGCAGGACGTTGCAGAAAATGCTTTGATGAAAATGATGGTGGGTAACAACTCTGTTCATGGTACTGCTATTGTAATGGAAACTGCAACAGGTAAAATAAAAGCGATTGCCAACCTGGGGCAACGATTGAATGCAAACCTGACTGTTGTAAAAGATAAAGAGGGTAACAGTATTTATGACGAAGATTTAAATTATGGTGTAGGCAAAGCAACAGAACCCGGTTCTATTTTTAAACTGGCTACATTAATGAGTTTGCTGGATGATAAATATGTTACCATAAATTCTAAAGTTGATTGTGAGGGTGGTGTGAGAAGCTTTTATGGTTTAAGAATTAAAGACTCTCATTTAGGTGCAGGTTCCATTTCAGTTAAACAGGCATTTTATACCAGCAGTAATGTGGCTTTTGCTAAAATGGCCGATCAATATTATCATTCGCAACCCAAAAAATTTATTGATCACCTGCATCACTTTAGATTAGATACAATTACCGGAATAGATATTGATGCAGCCTCAGCAAAAACAACTATTAAAAAACCAAGTAACAGAAGCTGGAATGCCAATACCACTATTCCCTTTATGGCGCATGGTTATGAGGAATTAGTTACACCACTACATATGCTGATGTTATATAATGCCGTTGCTAATAATGGAAGAATGATGAAACCGTATTTGGTAAATGCTGTAAGGGATTATGGAGTGGATGTAAAAACAATGCAACCAAAAGTATTGATTGATAAAATTTGCAGCGAAGAAACTTTGGTACAATTAAAAGAATGTTTAAGAGCAGTGGTGGATAGTGTACATGGCACAGGGCATAAAGTTTTATCTAATAATACTTATGGCATTGCAGGTAAAACCGGCACAGCAGTAACCGCCTTAAATAACAAGGGATATAACAAAGGCAACAAGATTTACCAGGCTTCTTTTATTGGTTACTTTCCTGCCAGCGAGCCCAAATATACTATGGCAGTAGTTATACAAAACAGTAACGAATCAAAATTAGTTTATGGTGCCGATGTATCGGGTACTGTGTTTAAGGAAATAAGTGATAAAATTTATGGTCGTTATTTAAGTGCCAATCAATTTATTGCCAAAAATAATGCCGACAGTTTGCAATACAGTTTTTATGGAATGAAAAATGAACTGGCTGTAGTTTTTAGTTTTTTAAAAATGCCGTTTGCTGATTCTGCTGATAAAGGCTTATTCAGACAGGCGAATATGAAAAATAATTTTTCTTTTTTGAATGCACCGCTTTATTCATCCGCATCATCCGGTTCTGTAACCCCTAACGTTGTCGGAATGGGATTGAAAGATGCGGTGTATTTATTAGAAAATTCTGGATTAAAAGTTGCGGCTGCCGGCCGGGGAAGAGTGATGAACCAGTCGGTAACAGCAGGAACAAATTTTAAAAAAGGGCAAACCATTTCATTAGTATTAAATTGATTTTACAGAATATACTATATAAAGTTGCAATAAACTCTGTAAAGGGTAATACGGATATTGAAGTAAACAGTTTGCAGATCGATTCCAGGAAGATTGGCAAAGGAGATTGCTTTATTGCAGTTAGTGGTACAGTGGCTGACGGGCATTTATTTATTGAGAAAGCAATAGAAAACGGTGCCACAATAATTGTATGTGAAGTATTGCCCACAGTACTAAAAGATAACATCACTTATATACAGGCAGAGAATAGCGCAATAGCTGCAGGCTTAATGAGCCATAATTTTTATGATGAGCCTTCTGCAAAAATTAAACTTGTTGGGGTAACAGGTACTAATGGCAAAACAACAATTGTCACTTTATTATTTAAACTTTTTTCTTCATTAAATTATAAGTGTGGGTTAATAAGTACTGTACAAAATCAAATTTCTGATGCTATTATTCCTTCCACACATACCACACCCGATGCTGTAAGTTTAAATGCTTTACTGAAACAAATGCTGGATGAAGGATGCGAATATGTATTCATGGAAGTAAGCAGTCATGCTATTCATCAGCACCGTATTACAGGTTTGCAGTTTGAAGGTGCTTTATTCAGTAATATCACTCACGACCATTTAGATTATCACAAAACATTTGATGAATATATCCGTGTAAAAAAATCATGGTTCGATAATTTACCATCTTCAGCTTTTGCCATTAGTAATGCAGATGATAAAAGAGGAGTAGTGATGCTGCAAAACACTGTTGCTAAAAAATATTTCTACAGCCTTAAAACAATGGCTGATTTTAAAGGGAAGATTTTAGAAAATAGTTTAACAGGCTTACATCTTTTAGTAAACGATACGGAAGTTCATTTTAGATTAATAGGAGAATTTAATGCCTTTAACCTGCTGGCAGTTTATGGAGCAGCAATTTGTTTGGGGGAAGAAAAAAATGAAGTGTTGCAACTACTCAGCAGTTTGGATGGTGCCGAAGGAAGATTTGATTATGCCATCAGCAGCAAAGAAAAATTAATTGGTATTGTTGATTATGCCCATACCCCCGATGCATTATTAAATGTACTGGCAACAATAAAAAAATTAAGACAGGGAAACGAACAGGTAATAACAGTTGTGGGATGTGGTGGCGACAGAGATAAAACCAAAAGGCCTGTGATGGCAGAAGTAGCTTGTGAGTACAGCGATAAAGTTATTCTTACTTCTGATAACCCCAGGAGCGAAGACCCGATGGAAATTTTAAAAGATATGCAGGCAGGTGTTAATGTGGCAGCAAAAAAAAAAGTTATTTCCATTGCTGACAGACGAGAAGCTATTAAAACCGCAGTAAGCCTTGCACAAAAAGAAGATATTGTTTTAATAGCGGGTAAAGGGCATGAAAAGTACCAGGATATAAAAGGAGTAAAGTATGATTTTGATGATAAGAAAGTGTTGAATGAAATGTTTGAATTGCTGGAAAAATAAAATCATGCAAATCATAAACTGCAAACTGAATTTATGTTGTATCACTTATTTGATTGGTTAAAAACAGAAGGGATTAAGTTTTCAGGAAGTGAACTCTACAGGTTCCTCAGCTTCCGGGTTATGCTTGCCATGGTTTTAAGTTTGATAATAACAACAGTATATGGTAAAAAACTGATAAAGTATTTACAAAAAAGGCAATTAGGAGAAAGTGTAAGGGATTTGGGCCTTGCTGGAGAGCAGGCAAAAAAAGGTACACCTACAATGGGGGGTATCATTATAATATTAGCAATAATAATTCCTACATTATTATTTGCCGACTTAACTAAGGTATACATTCGTTTGATGTTGTTATGCACGGTTTGGCTGGGCACAATTGGATTTATAGATGATTATTTAAAAATAAGGGCGAGGAAAATTGCTCAGCAAAAGGGAACAGCCTATAAAAAAAGTGACAGTGATGGATTGGCCGGCAGATTTAAAATTTTTGGACAGGTTATGCTGGGGATAATTGTAGGCGCTACTTTATACTTTACACCAAGTGTGGTGGTAAAACGGGAAGTGCAGGCAGGCATTGTATTTGGGCCCAAGGAAAGTGCAACAAAATTTGATACTATAGTAATTGATGGCAAACAGCATATTTACGCATCAGTAAAAACGCCTATTACTACCATACCATTTGTAAAAAATCATGAGTTTAATTATGCCAAACTATTGCCCCAAAGCTGGAGAAATTTCACCTATATTTTGTACATACTCATTGTAATATTTATAGTTACTGCTGTAAGTAATGGTGCAAATATTACCGATGGGTTAGATGGACTGGCAACAGGCGTAAGTGCCGTTATGGGTATTGGGTTGGGCATATTTGCATACATAAGCGGTAACATAAAATTTGCCGAGTACCTCAACATCATGTACATCCCTAATATTGGAGAGTTGTCCATTTTTATTGCGGCATTTGTTGGAGCATGTATTGGGTTTTTATGGTACAATTCTTATCCGGCCCAGGTTTTTATGGGGGATACAGGCAGCCTGGCATTGGGAGGTATTATTGCAGCACTGGCAATTATTGTACGCAAAGAATTATTAATACCCATTTTTTGTTTTGTGTTTTTGGTAGAAAATTTAAGTGTGATGATTCAGGTAACTTATTTTAAATATACCCGAAAAAAATATGGTGAAGGCCGGCGGGTATTTTTAATGAGCCCGCTGCATCATCATTATCAAAAATTGGGGTATCACGAAAGTAAAATAGCAGTAAGGTTTTGGATAGTAACTATTTTAAGTGTGATAGTGGCAATAGCAACGTTGAAATTAAGATAAAAAATATCCCCTGCGGTTGGGGCTAATGCTTTATTGGAAAACCGCAACCTGGAAGCGTCATTAGTTGACCTTCTATGTTTTTCAATTTCTGATTAATCTGTATCTGTGAAAAAATATTGTATGACCAGTTCAACCCTATACCAGTCAAATTCTATGCTGTTGAAGAACCATTTTTTGTTTTCGAAGTAGCGGTTGTTATTAAGGAATTGGAAAATTCTATGCTGATGAAAAGCCATTTTTTATTACGTTCTAAACGGAATGTATTAAACAACATTGTAAAATGATGAAGCGGTTAGTCATATTGGGTGCCGGAGAAAGTGGTGTTGGTGCCGCCATACTTGCTAAACAGCAGGGCTATGATGTATTTGTTAGCGATGCCGGTGTAATAAAAGAAAATTATAAAACAGAATTAACCAACAGCAATATTGTATTTGAAGAAGCAATGCATACCGAAACAAAAATTTTAAATGCAGATGAAGTAATGAAGAGCCCCGGTATACCTGAAAAAAATGAATTGGTTAAAAAAATCCGGTCAAAGGGTATTTCAATCATCAGCGAAATTGAATTTGCTTACCGCTATAAAGGCAAAAGTAAAATTATTGCCATAACGGGCAGCAACGGAAAAACAACTACTACTGCATTAACGTACCACATCTGTAAACATGCAGGCAGTAACTGCGCAATGGTGGGTAATATAGGTTTTTCATTTGCTAAACAGGTAGCAGAAGATCCAAAGCCTTTATATGTTACTGAAATTAGTTCTTTTCAACTGGATGATATAAAAACATTCCGGCCTGATGTTGCGGTATTAACCAATATCACAGAAGATCACCTGGACAGGTACGAATACAAAATGGAAAATTACATCAACAGTAAATTCCAGATTGCAAGGAACCAGCAGCCCGGGGATGTTTTCATTTATTCTTTAGATGATGCTATTACAGAAAAATATATAAACAACTATCACATTAAATCAACACTAGCCCCATTTACCATGAGTAAACCACTGCCACAAGGAGCATACCTGATGAATGCAAAAATGCATTTAAAATGGAAAACCGAAGAAATGCAAATGAGTATTGGAGACTTTGCTTTAAAAGGCAAACATAACCAGTATAATAGTATGGCAGCAAGTTTAGCAGCAGCAGCTGTTGACATCAAAAAAGAAAAAATAAGAGAGGCTTTGCAAACTTTTGAAAGTTTGGAACACAGAATGGAACCTGTGGCTTCAATAAAAAATGTGGAATTTATTAACGATAGCAAAGCAACCAATGTAAACAGCACCTGGTTTGCATTGGAAAGTATGGAAAAACCGGTGATTTTAATTTTAGGTGGTGTAGACAAAGGCAATGATTATTCTTTAATAAAAGAATTAGTAAAAGAAAAAGTTAAGGCTATTGTTTGTATGGGAACCGATAATAGAAAAATTCATGAGGCATTCGGCGATATTATGCATTTAATTGTAAATACCGCAACAGCAAAAGAAGCAACAGAAGCAGCATTTCATTTTGCAGCAAAAGGTGATGTGGTTTTACTAAGCCCGGCATGTGCAAGTTTCGACTTATTTAAAAACTATGAAGACAGGGGAAATCAATTTAAAAAAGCAGTAAAAGAATTATAAAGCCCCTAACCCCTATTTATCCCGATTATTTCGGGAAAGGGGAAATAGCAGAGAACAAAGCGAAGAAAATGTAATTTATCTAGGATATAAAGTCGAGAATAGAATGTGTAACTCATTTTTTAAAATAAAAAATCAATAATTCCCCTTTAGGGGCTTCATGGCAAACTTAATAAACATAAAACAATTATTTACACCAAACATCAGTAATAATTTGGTTAGCAAAACGAAAGGCGACCGTGTTATCTGGGGTATTGTTGTAATTCTTACCTTAATAAGTTTACTGGTGGTGTATAGCAGTACTGGTTCATTGGCATATAAATACAGCAAGAGCAACGAAAGTTATTTGTTTAAACAGCTTGCTTTTATTATTCTCGGATTACTGGTTATTTATTTTGCCCACCGTGTTAACTACACGATTTATGCACGGGTAGCAAAAATTTTGTTCTTAATTTCTATACCATTACTGATATATACCTATTTTTTTGGAATGAGATTGAATGAAGGAAGCCGTTGGATAAAGTTACCCGTAATTAACATGACCTTTCAAACATCCGACATGGCCAAATTGGCGCTGTTTATGTATTTAAGCCTGCAGCTAAGCCGAAAACAAAATGTAATTAAAGATTTTAAGAAAGGGTTTTTGCCAATTGTAATTCCGGTAGTAATTATTTGTGCATTGATTGCTCCGGCTAATTTATCTACAGCGTTATTAGTAGGCGCTACCAGTTTTATGTTATTGTTTATAGGCAGGGCAAATATTAAACACATGTTGTTGTCATTGGCAATTGCTATTGTTCCAATTGTTTTTTTATTTACACTCGCTGTTACTACTTATGATAAAGCAGAACATAAGGCAAAAGAACTTCCTGCAATTTTTGATGCAGGGCGAATACCAACATGGGTAAGCCGGATACAAACATTTATTTACAGTAATAAAAATGATGAAACTGAAAAAACCTATCAGGTAAACCAGGCAAAAATTGCCATTGCAAACGGTAGTTGGCTGGGAAGGGGCCCTGGTCACAGCGAAGCAAGAAATTTTTTGCCACACTCCTACAGCGATTTTATTTATGCAATCATTATTGAAGAATATGGTTTGTTTGGTGCCGCATTTATGATTTTTATTTACCTGTTGTTTTTATACCGTTGTATAAAATTATATCAAAAATGCCCCTATGCATTTGGCGCATTTTTGGCGCTGGCATTAAGTTTCACTTTGGTAATACAGGCAATAGCTAATATGGGAGTGGCGGTGAATGCTTTCCCTAATACAGGAGTTACGTTACCATTAGTAAGTATGGGGGGTAGTAGTTTTTTGTTCACCTGTTTATCAATAGGTATTATTTTAAGTGTGGCCAGAAACGTGGAGCAGTTGGAAGGAAACCCGGCAACCCCCTCCGCCCCTTGAAGGGGGAACTGATTATGGAGAAGATGAAGGGGATATGATTTATGTAATAAAAAAAGACTGTATTGAATTTTATAAATGAACAAAGAAAAAAAAGAAAGTAACAATCAAAGTTCCCCCTTTAGGGGGTCGGGGGGCATTAGGTTGCGCTTTATTATAGCAGGTGGGGGAACAGGCGGACATATTTTTCCGGCAATTGCAATAGCCAACGCAATTAAAAGGTTGGAGCCCCAAACAGAATTTTTGTTTGTAGGGGCTAAAGGAAAAATGGAAATGGAAAAAGTACCGCAGGCCGGGTTTAAAATAGAAGGATTGGATATAGCTGGGTTTAACAGAAGTTCTTTGATAAAAAATATTGGTTTGCCTTTTAAACTGATAAAAAGTTTTTTCCAGGTAAAACAGATTTTTAAAAAGTTTCAGCCGGCAGCAGTTATTGGTGTGGGTGGTTACTCCAGCTTTCCGGTATTGCGTTATGCACAGGCAAAAGGCATAAAAACTTTCATACACGAAAGCAATTCCTTTGCCGGTAAAAGCAATATTATGCTTGCAAAAAAAGCAACAAAAGTTTTTACTGCAAGCGATGGGATGGAAAAATTTTTTCCTGCAGATAAAATTATGGTAACAGGAAATCCTGTCAGAGCCGGTATATCGCAAAGTAATATAACAAGAGAAGAAGGGATCAGATTCTTTGGGTTGGATGTTGCAAAGAAAACCATTTTTTCGGTGGGGGGCAGCCTTGGTGCAAAAAGTATTAACGAAGCAATAGATAAAAATGCTGAGGAGTTTGAAAAAAATAATCTGCAGCTGATATGGCAAACCGGTAAGCCTTATGCAGAAAAAGGAAAACAAAGAGCGGCCGGTAAAAATAATATTTGGGTAAGCGATTTTATCACCCAAATGGAATATGCTTATGCGGCCGGGGATGTAGTAATCAGCAGAAGCGGAGCCATGGCAATTGCCGAATTAGGTGTGGTAAAAAAACCCGTGGTGTTTGTGCCTTTTCCTTTTGCAGCTGAGGACCACCAAACGGCAAATGCACAAAGTTTAGTTAATAAAAATGCAGGTATAATGGTAAAAGACAATGAGGCGTTAGATAAGTTGGTGACAACTATTATAGGTTTAGCCAAAGACGAACATCAGCAAAATGAATTAAAATTAAATATTGGCAAATTAGGAATTACCAATGCTGATGACATTATAGCCAGGGAAATATTGAAAATTATTTAGTGATAGCAATAAATAAAATAACGAAAATATATTTTGTAGGAATTGGCGGCATAGGAATGAGTGCGCTGGCAAGATATTTTAAAGCCAAAGGAGTGGAGGTAAGTGGTTATGATAAAACAGAAACAGCATTAACTAAAAAGTTAGCAGAAGAAGGAATAAATGTTCATTACGAAGATAATATAGAGTTCATTGACAAAGATGCACAGTTAATAGTTTATACACCCGCTGTTCCAAAAGACCACAGGGAGTTAAATTATTTTCAGCAAAATAATTATACGGTAGTAAAGCGGAGTGATGTGCTGGGTGCAATTACCAGCAGTTCTTTTAATATCTGTGTGGCTGGCACACATGGTAAAACAACTACCAGCTCAATGGTTGCTCACCTTTTGCAGCATAGTGGTTATGGTTGTAATGCTTTTTTAGGAGGTATTGCAGTTAACTACAACAGTAACTTCTGGAGCAGCAAAAAAAATGTTTGTGTGGTGGAAGCTGATGAGTATGACAGAAGTTTTTTAAAACTAAGTCCGGATGTAGCAATTATTACAGCAATGGACCCCGACCATCTGGATATTTATGGAACAGCAGAAAATGTAGAGCAGGCATTTATTGATTTTTCTGTCAGGGTAAAAGAGGGTGGTTTATTGCTGAGCAAATTTGGATTAAAGAGAACAGTCGAATTAAAAGCATCTAATCTGTTAACCTATCATTTGAATAATGAGAATGCTGATGTGTATGCTACCAATATTAAAATGAATAACGGCAGTTATCAGTTCGATGTAATAGCCGAAGATGGGCAGTTAAATGATGTAGTATTGAATATGGGGGGGATGCACAATATAGAAAATATGATTGCTGCTATTGCAGTAGCTCAAAATTTTAAAATTGATGACGAGAAAATAAAAGCAGCAGTAAGTTCTTTTAAAGGCGTTAAACGGAGGTTTGAGTATATAGTAAAAAATGAAAAGCAGGTTTTTATTGATGACTATGCACATCATCCGGATGAATTGAGGGCATTATTAACCGGGGCAAAAAAATTATTTCCGGATAAAAAATGTACGATTATTTTTCAGCCGCATTTGTTTAGCCGCACCAAAGATTTTGCAGATGGCTTTGCAGAAAGTTTAAGCCTGGCCGATGAAATTATTCTCTTACCCATTTATCCGGCAAGGGAATTGCCCATGCAAGGTGTAACAAGTGAAATGATTCTAAATATGATTCTAAACAATAATAAAAAAGTGTTGGGCAAAAGCGAAACAATAGACTGGATAAAAAATAATAAAACAGAATTATTAATTACAGCAGGCGCAGGAGATATAGACACTTTAGTAGAACCAATAAAAACATTATTAACAAAAAAATAAATAAAATATAATCTCCTTCATTTCTCTTCCCCTCCGGGGAAGGATAGGATGGGGCTGGTTGGGATAAATGGAAAATTTAAAACGATACAGTATTAAAAAAATTCTTTTTGCCGCAGTATGGTTAACTGTTGGCATAGGAACTACTGTGTTGTTAGTAGCTGGCGTTCGTAAGAATGAAGCAAAAAAATGTAAAGACATTAAAATAAAAATATCTGGTATTGAAAGTGCGAATGAAAAATTTGTTGACGAAAATGATATTAGAAATACCATACAAAATGTTTGCAATGCAAACCCAATTGGTAAATCAATAGGCAGTTTTAATTTAAGAAAGATAGAAACAGAATTAGAAAAAAGCAGGTGGGTTAAAAATGCAGAATTATTTTTTGATAATAATGATATATTAAAAGTAAACCTGCAGGAAAGAGAGCCTGTGGCAAGGGTATTTACTAAAGCTGGCACTTCTTTTTATATCGACACGGCACTATCAATATTGCCAATAAGTGATAAATTTTCTGCAAGGTTACCGGTGTTTACGGGGTTCCCATCTGACAATATAGTGCTTTCGGTAGCCGACAGTAGTTTATTAGGAGATGTAAAAAATATCAGCCTGGCAATTCAAAGAGATTCTTTTCTTATGGCAATGATTGAACAGGTAGATATAACTGCACAACGCAGTTTTGAAATGATCCCTAAAATTGGTAATCAGGTAATTGTATTTGGTAATGCCGCTGATGCAGAAGAAAAGTTTAATAAACTGCAACTGTTTTATAAAAATGTAATGGTAAATGCGGGTTGGAGTAAATACAGTGTAATAAATGTGCAGTTTAAAAATCAGGTGCTGGCTAAAATAAAAGGTGCCGGGGATAAAACAGCCGATTCTGTAAGAACCTTACAGATTATGCAACAGATAGCTGTAAGTGCAGCAAAGCAGTCAGAAGATTCTGTACAAACTATTTTACAGGATAATAACAGCAACACGGCCGATAGCAGTATGATACAACAATCAATACAAAGAGAAGATAATTTTGAATCAACAAATGCAATAAACGAATCACCTCTGCAGCCAACAAACCAGCAACAGGTTAATAATCCGTTACCCCTTGTAAAACCTGCCGGCACAATACCGGCAGCATCCAATCCAATTCCTTCTAAAAAACCAATGCTTGCAAAACCAGCAGCACCCAATCCCAATCCTGTTTTTAAGAGTAGTAATACTGCTCTTCCTAAAAAACCAACCGTTAATTCAGTTCCCAATTCTAAACCAACTGTTGTAAAACCAACAAGAACAAAACCAAAAGCTATAATGCCCAATAAAAATGATTATTAAAAACAGATTATTATAATATAACAAACACTAACACAAAACACATACAATTATGAATCACGAACAACCCATCATTGTAGGTCTCGATATCGGTACCACAAAGATTGCCGCAATTGCCGGACGAAAAAATGAATACGGCAAACTGGAGATACTCGGTTTTGGCCGTGCCAACAGTAACGGTGTTCAACACGGCATGGTGTTAAACATCGATCAAACTATTAAAGCCATTGAGATGGCATTAAAAAATTGTTACGATTCCAATCCTAATTTAGAAATTGGAGAAGTATATGTGGGCATTGCAGGGCATCACATAAAAAGTTTACAAACCCGTGGCGATATTGTACGGCAGAGTATTGAAGAAGAAATTCGTCAGGAAGAAATTGACCGGTTGGTTGCAGATCAATACCGCACTTATATTCCCGCAGGAGATCAGATCATTGATGTCATTCCGCAGGAATTTACAGTAGATAATTTTCAAAACATTCCCAATCCAATTGGATATAGTGGAGTAAAAGTGGGCGCAAACTTTCATATTATAACCGGGGATAAAAATGCTATCCGCAATATAAACAGGAGTGTTGAAAAAGCCGGATTACAAACCAAGGACCTGGTATTACAACCATTGGCCTCCGCAGCAGCAGTAATGTGCGATCAGGATTTGGAAGCTGGTGTAGCCATTGTAGATATTGGTGGTGGTACCACCGATCTGGCTGTTTTTTACGAAGGTATTTTAAAACATACTGCAGTTATTCCTTTTGGAGGAGAAAATATTACCAATGATATTAAAACCGGCTTAGGTGTTTTAAAAACTCAGGCAGAGCAAATGAAAGTACAATTTGGCAGTGCATTGAGTGACGAAGCAAAATCAAATGCCTTTATTACAATTCCGGGTTTGCGAGGTATGGCACCAAAAGAAATATCTGTAAAGAATTTGGCAGGCATTATTCAGGCACGTATGAGTGAGATAATGGATTTTGTTACCTATCATTTAAAGCAGGTTGGGTTAGATACCAGAATGCTGAATGGTGGTGTAATATTAACCGGGGGAGGTTCTCAATTAAAACATTTAATTCAGTTAACAGAATATGTAACAGGATTGAATGCAAGGATTGGTTACCCTAACGAACATTTGGCAGCAGGCCATATTGATGAGTTAGCAAAGCCAATGTACAGTACCTGTATTGGTTTAATATTAAAAGGCTATAACGATTACGAAAATAAAAATAAGCAGTTTGAAGAAACCTTTAGAAAAGTAACGGTGCCAGACAGTTTACAACAGCCAGCTGTTGATGAAGTGCTTGATATTATTGATGAAACCAAATCGGTTAAAATAAAACAACGCAAAACATTAAAAGGATTTATGGATTCTTTTAAAATTGGATTAATTGATTTATTTAAAGAAGAAGAAGATGCTAAATTATAATATTCAATATTCTAACTAAAAATACTAACTCTCAAACAAACGACTATGATACATTTTGATTTGCCAAAGGAACAGTCATCCATCATTAAAGTGATTGGTGTTGGCGGTGGCGGAAGTAATGCAGTAAACC
>JAYSTT010000586.1:0-13432 GCA_043719495.1 Ferruginibacter sp.
ATTTTGCCTTACCTTTGTACAGATGGTTCATAATTATGATTGGCAAAAATAGCCATAATAACAGAATGAGCTTGTGAATATTAATATAATTACTAACCCACGGATAAACCTTAGGATATGTTGAAAAACAAAGTGCATGTTTTAGTTTGTATTGCTGCTTTTAATTTGTTAATGTTATCAGATGTTTTTTCACAAAAAAAATTAACTACTATAATTGTTGATGCCGGCCATGGTGGTTCCGATGTTGGTGCCAGTGGGCAATATGAAAATTCTTTGCGTTCAAAAGAAAAAGATGTTACGCTGGCAATTACAAAAAAATTGGTAGCACTACTGCAAAAAGAATTACCTGATGTTAAAATTCTTCCAACAAGAACTACCGATATCTTTCAGGATGTAAGGGATAAAGCTAAAATTGCCAACGAACTGGGTGGGCAGCTTTTTATTTGTATTCATGCTGATAGCGGCCCGTTAAAAACCGGCAGAAGGCAAATTGGAACCAGAGAAGAAACCCGTTACAGATATACATATACGGGAAAAGGAAAAAGAAAGAAAAAAATTCCTCATCCCTACAATGTAACCGTACCTGTTTATGAATATTTTAAACTTCCTATGCAAAGAAGCGGCACCAGTGTTTGGATATTTGCTGCTCATAAAACCAGTGATAAATTAAAAGCCATTATTGAAGGTGGGGAAGATTTTGACGTAGAAACAGGCGGCCCGGATTCTTCCTACAATAATTTTGATTTTAACTCTCCCGAAGGAAGAACACTAGCTCAAATTTATGCCAAACGATTTCAGGAAAGAAGTGATAGATTAGCCACTTATGTTATTGATGAAATAGAAAAAACCGGAAGGTCAACCGGTGGTGTAAACCAACGCCAGGTTGGTATCAGGGTTTTACAAAGTACTAATATGCCTGCCATTTTAGTAGAAACCGGTTTTATAAATAGTTATGAAGATGAAAGATATATAAACAGCGAAAAAGGCCAGCAGGAGATTGCAGAAGCCATTACCGCTGCTGTAAAACGTTACAAAGAACAGATTGAAAGTTCCAACAAAAACCTTTCTCAAAATGTTGATACAAAACCTGCAGAAAAAATAAATACGCCTGTTGAACTGGAAAGCAGGCCAACAAAAGACACTAAAATTTTACAGGTAAATAGCGATAAAATAAAAGTTGAGATTTATGATGATGGCGAAATTGATAATGATATTGTTTCAGTTTATTTCAATAATAATTTGATAGTGGCAAATAAAGTATTAACTGCAAAAGCCTATACTTTTAATATAGATCTTATTACCGGCAAAACCAATGAACTGGTACTTTATGCTGATAACCTGGGTACTATACCGCCCAATACAGCATTAATGATAATAACCGATGGCGTAAACCGTTATGAGGTAAGGTTATCTGCCGATTTTAAAAACAATGCCTCTATCAGATTTGAATTTAAAGTACAAAAACCATAAATTTTATCTGTAAATAAGCCGGTTTATTAATTATATTTGACTAACTAACTACTACAATGAAAATTTCTAACGAAACCAAAATTGGTGCTCTTACCGCAGTAGCTATCACATTAATGATACTGGGTTTTAATTTTTTAAAAGGAAAAACATTTTTTGGAAAAAGTCACAGCCTTTTTGCAAAGTACACCAATGTAAAGGGACTTGCAAACAGTAACCCGGTAATGATAAATGGCTTGCAGGTAGGTACAGTATATAGCATTACTACCGATAAAAACATGAAAGAAATTCTGGTGAATATGACCCTTACTAAAGATGTAAATATCCCAAAAAATTCTTTTGCTTCTATAAAAAATAACCCATTGGGAACTACCAGTATAGAAATTAAATTAGGTGATGCGACAGAGTATCTTCCTAAAAATGATACAATTAAAACAGAGGTAAGTGCCGGAATTTTAGATGAGGCAGTACAGGAAATAAGGCCAGTATTAGGGCAGGTAAAAAATGCGGTAAAATCACTTGACTCGGTATTAATGACATTAGCGGGTGTACTTGACCCCAATGCAAAAAATAACATCAGGGGTATTTTAGAAAATCTCAGTAAAACAACTGCAGGGTTAACAGTATCATCTGCATCATTACAAACATTACTAAATACAGAAACAGGTGCATTGGCAAAATCATTAAATAATGTTAGTGCTTTTACCGGAAACTTAGCTAATAATAATGAGAAGCTGAATGCTGTAATGACTAATCTGGATAAAACAACTAGCAATCTTTCTAATTTAGATCTGGAGAAAACTTTAAATACTTTAAATGGCACTATAATAGATTTAAAATCCACTATTGGAAAATTAAATTCCAACGATGGCACTGCAGGCATGTTACTTAATGATACCAAATTGTATAACAACCTTACTGCTACTGCCAACAAATTGAATTTGCTTTTAGATGATTTAAAAACAAATCCCAAACGATATATATCTTTTTCTGTTTTTGGAAAAAAGTATAAAGGCGATGCACTTTCTGTTCCTTTACCCGATACAGTAAATGCCCCTTATATTAAACAAAAATAACTTTACCATTCTGTTATAAAATAATTTCAGCAACTTGCAGCAGAATTAAATATCAGGCATTGCAATTGAAATTTACCAACCTTCGTATTATAATAACGCTGTTGCTTTTTTTTAGCAAGCACTCTTTTGCACAGGACACGGCAAAAATTACCCCGCCACAGGATACTATAAGAATTATACAAATAGTAAAAGCCAAAAATTTATACCAAAAAACAATTGATTCAGCAACAACTATTGAAGCCGCTTCAGTTGGTGTGATAATAAAAGAAGGACTTACCACAACTTATTGCGATAGTGTAGTTATAAACCACCGTACCAATGTAGTGGAGGCTTTTGGTAACATACATATTAACGATAACGATAGCATACACACTTACGCACAATCGCTGCGGTATATAGGCGGCGACAGGATTGCCTACTTAAAAAAGAACGTAAAGCTTACCGATAAAAAAGGCATTTTATTAACGGACGAGCTGGAATATAATTTAAGAACCGGTATTGCCACTTATAAAAACGGCGGCAAAATATTAAATGGCCAAACAATATTAACCAGTAAAGAAGGAATTTATCATGCAGATACTAAAGATGTATTTTTTAAAAAAGATGTTTACTTTAAAGATCCTGGCAATACTATCCGTGCAGATAGTTTATTGTACAATTTAACCACCAACATTGCTACTTTTATAGCCCCAACACATATTGTTAGTAAAGATGGTAGTGTAACTGATACCAAAAGCGGTACCTACAACCTGAATACAGGCGAAGCAATTTTTAATGAACACACTACTTATCGAGATAGTACACATTTTATTTCCGGTAATCGAATGGCTTTTGACAAAGCAACTGGTTTAGTACAAATTCACGGCAACGGCAAACTAGTTGACAGTATTAATAAAGTAACTGTATTAGCTAATGAAATTTACTTGAATACAAAAGAAAATTCCTTTTTAGCCTACAATAAACCTGTAATGATATTGTATAAAGACAATGACAGCACTTATATTGCTGCTGATACTTTATTTTCTGGTTTAAGGAAATATGACAGTGTAGAAAAAAAACAAACCACAAAAATTGATACCCTTAAAAAACCAAAAGCGGTAAATATAAATAAACGGGATAGTGCAGGTATTGCATTTTTAGATAAAAATAAAAGCGACAGTTTAGAAACAAAACCAACAGAAAAAATAGATACGCTTAAAAAAACAATGGTAGTTAATCTTAACAAACCCGATTCCGCTATTCGCTATTTCCTGGCCTTTCATCATGTGCGTATTTTTAACGATTCCCTGCAATCGGTTAGCGACAGCCTCTACTACTCTACCGACGATTCTACCTTTAAATTATTTGGCCAGCCTGTGGTGTGGAATGGAAAAACCCAAATAGCAGGTGATACCATTTATATGTTTACAGAAAAGCAAAAAGCAAAACGCCTGTATGTTTTTTACAATGGAATAATTATAAATCAAACTGCCGAAAATCTTTTTAACCAGATTGCAGGACGAACACTAAACGGCTATTTTAAAGAGGGTGCAATTGATTACGTAAGGGTTAAAGGATCGCCGGCCGAAAGTATTTTTTATCCACAGGATGATGATAGTGCTTATATTGGCATGAACCGCAGCAGCGGCGATGTAATTGATATTTATTTTGTAAAAAAAGAATTGAACAAAGTAAAGTTTATCAATAATGTAGATGGTACAATGTATCCCATACGGCAAACACCTGCCGATAAAAAACAATTGAAAAATTTTAAATGGCAGGATAACAGAAGGCCGAAGAACAAATTAGAATTATTTGAATGATCCTGCTTGTATATTTTACAAAATCCTTAACAAAGAAATTATCGTTCTGTACGTTGGATGTAAAGAATTGAAATACACTGGCATCATTTTCGATAACTCGTCTCAAAAGAAATCAATCATGAAAAAATTATTTTTATCATTTGCAATTATCCTTATTTTTTCTTTAACTACAAAAGCTCAGAATGAAAGTTCTTACAAAAACGCCATTGGTGTTCGCCTTGGTTCTACCGTGCCGGCCATTAAAAGCGGTATTACTTACAAACATTTTTTGGCTAACAATAATGCTATAGAAGGTATTTTAAGTTTTGGCGATGGCGTGGGCATTGGTGGCTTGTATGAAATACATAAACCTCTTGCAACTGAAAACCTGCAATGGCTTATAGGCTTTGGAGGGTATGTGGGCATTACCAGCGGCGACAGTAAAGTGGGTGCTGCAGGTATAATTGGTTTAGACTATAAATTTAGCAACATCCCTTTAAATCTTACTGTAGACTGGAAACCGGAGCTAAATATTATTTCCAAAGTAGGGTTTGAAGCCTCGGGAGTTGGATTTTCTGCAAGGTTTACTTTTTAAAATTACCAGAAACATAATGTTAAAAGAAGCCACAAAATCAAATGGCTTCTTTTTTTTGTGTACTTTACTAACAAAATAAATCTATGAAAAGATATTTACTATCCCTGTTCATATATTTTGTAAGTGCAACAGCAGTTGCACAGGAAATTAATTTAAGCGATTCTGTTATTTATTTTGATAATAAACCTGTGGCCTACTATGTAAAAGAATTAAACCAATCCGATCCGCACTATGATATTTACATTATTAGTTTAGACATGAAACTGCTGATTGCAGCAAGGGTGGTTAAATTTGATGCCCCTATAAGAGAGCTTAAACCGTTTTATTATTATGATATAATTTTTCAAAACGAAAAAGATACTTTTTCTATATATCATGAAGGGCAGGCATTTGCTCTTGAAATGGCATCGTTGCTAAAAAAATATAATCTTTTAGAGGGTAATAAAATCAATAAAAATTCATTGGCAAACTTTAAAACACTGTATAATGGAAATACTTTATTGTTGGCAAAAATTAAGGAGTATGAAATCTATTTAAATGAAAACAGGTTTTTTAATGAGCAAACAGTAAGAGACAGAACAAAACCTGTAACCATTATAAACGACAAAATATTAATGCAGGATGGTAAAAAAATTGGTTTGATGGTTACTGGTACCAATGTTACCGGTGGTGGAGGTACTACAAATACTTACACCAGAGTATTATCCACCAGTGGTGCAAGTGGTGTACAAATTGATACCCGGGATACACAACCCAATGCCCCTATAACAGAGTATTCAGAAATATTACTACCCAGTAACAGAAAAGTATATGCTTCTGGAGTTATTATAGAGTCAAAATACAGAAAAAATAAAACTTACAAACCACTGTCTTTATACGACATTTCTTTTCCATTACTTAAAGAATCCAGAAACGATGATTTGTTATGGTATGTTTGCCAATTAGTAAATAATTATTTGCTTTAAGCTTATTTCAATTTCGCCAGGGCTTCCTTAATCCTTACCCAGGCCTTTTCAATATTGGCCATACTATTAGCAAATGAAAAACGTACACAATTGGGTTCGCCAAAAGCATCCCCCATTACTGAGGATACATTTGCAGTATTTAATAAATACATACTAAAGTCTGCAGCATTTGTAATAGTTTGTGCCCCATCAGTTTTACCATAGTAATAACTTACATCCGGAAAAATATAAAATGCCCCTTGGGGTTCACTGCATTTAAAACCCGGTATATCTTTTATTAATTCCAACACTCTTGCCCTTCTTCTTGAAAACTCCCGGGTCATTTCTAACGAAGGTTTTAAATTACCAGTAAGTGCTGCTACGGCTGCTTTTTGCGTTATTGAGCAGGTGCCACTGGTGAATTGCCCTTGTATTTTTTCGCAGGCTTTTACAATCTCTACATTGGCTGCAATATATCCTAAGCGCCAACCAGTCATTGCAAATCCCTTACTTAAACCATTTATAAGAATGATGCGTTCTTTTAAATCTTCAAACTGTGCAATGCTTTGGTGGCCACCAACAAAATTGATATACTCATAAATTTCATCAGAGATAATTAAAACATTTGGATATTTTTTAAACACTTCCGCTAATTCGGCCAACTCAGCTTTATTGTAAACTGCACCCGATGGGTTACAAGGTGAAGAAAACATGAATAATTTTGTTTTATCAGATATTGCTGCTTCTAATTGCTCAGGCGATATTTTAAATCCGCTTTCGGGGGAGGTACGGATTTCAATTACTTTTCCACCAGCCATTTTCACCAACTCCGAATAAGTAACCCAATAGGGTGTAGGAATAACCACTTCATCGCCATTATCAACCACTGCATAAATAGCATTTGCTAAACTTTGTTTGGCCCCCGTGGAGGTAATAATATTTTCGGGTTTGTAATCTAAATTATTATCACGTTTTAATTTAGTGCATACTGCTTCACGCAAATCGGCAAAACCTGCAACCGGGGTATAATGGCTCCAGTTATCATTTATGGCTTTTATCGCGGCATCTTTAATATGTTGCGGTGTATCAAAATCAGGTTCCCCAAGGCTAAGGTCAATAATATCAATTCCTTTTGCTCTTAGTTCCCTTCCTAATTTGGCCATTTTAAGGGTTTCTGGCTCATTAAATCTGGTTAAAAGTGTAGATAGTTGCATATTTTGCAAAAGTAATTATAAGTTTTTTAAAAATTATCAAGCATATTAATTAATACCTAAAATTAATCCTGCTCCTTATCGTATTTAAATTTAAAATCTGAAAAATCAGGCTGATGCTTTTTTTGCCTTTTCAGTTCCATATCATAAATTACCTGCCCCAGGTTTTTCATAAAGGGAAAACCAATTGTATTATAATCATACTTATCATCATTTAAAATACCATCGTTGTTGCAATAAATAACGGCCGATAAAAAAAACTCCACTCCTTTTTCATAATCCACAACATAAGCCACATCAAGCAATTGCCCATACGCATCTCCAACTTTATTAAACACACGTATGTTTTTTGGCAGGTTTCCTTTTTCACTTCCAAACAACAAAAACTTACAATATGCCGGCCAGTAATTTGTTGTATCAGATGAATAAGGCGGGTAAGTACTTTCGGTGGGCAACTGGCTCATGTATTTAAAAATAAAATTTCTGTCATCTTCAGTTAAATTAAACCGTTGCTTAGCATAAACCTTTTTAGGAAAAACAAGGCTGATTAAAATATTATGTAAATCCTCCAGGCTTATCCTGTTTTTCTTTGAAAAATTCATTGGGGTATTTATTAAATTTTTACCCTGGTAAAACCCTTTACCTAAACTATCATTTCGAGGGACATATTGTATTGTATTAGTCTGCATTGGCTGTTCAAACAAAATATTACCGGAGGTATCAAAAAATTTAACCGGATTTGTTTGCCTGTTTTCTGCTTCGGACAACGCAATTTGCAACCGGTGTAATAATTGTACATCAGTATATCCTTTTTTTTGTAGCTCGCCATTTATATATTCCTGTCCCAAAAATTCATACAGCCTGTTAAATGCATCGTTATCACTTACCATCAATATTTTTTTTATGTATTGTGCAATAGTTGGCCTGCCGTCAATTGCTGTAGGGTCGTTGTAAACTGCAGTTTGCGAACTATTTCCAGCCTCAGTGATCATGGCAGTATTCTTATTAATTCCTTTTTCTTTTAATTCATTAAGGCGTTGTAATGCCAATAATGCCACAGGAAATTTTACTGTTGAGGCAGGATAAAAATAATTAGCCGGGTTTACATTAAAATAATAATCTTTCAGCGCCGGCATTCCATTTGCACCTCGATTAATCTGAGTATAAATAATCTGTATATTCCACTCTTTACGGTGTATTAATATGCTGTCGAAATATTGCGGATTTGCCGCCAGTAAATTTTCAAGAAAAGCATCAGTTTTTGAACCATCGGCAGTTATGCTGATGTTATCTTTAACAGGGGTTTCAGACATAGTTTTAATTTTTTTTGAAGTAGAACAGGCGCTTAATACAATGACTACAAAAAGAGTGATTCCGAAATACTTATGGCATCTAAACATATTGCTGATTTAGAGTGCAAAATGAGTAAAATTCTAAAATTAACAAGCAGTAATCTTCAATCGGTTTTTCCCCTATCTTTGCACACTTCTAAAAATTGAAGAAATAGCTATTAAAAGTTTACTATTATGAAATTGAAAGGGCTGGTTTGGTTTTTTACCATTGCATTGATTTTAATATCACTTTGGGAGCTGTCGTACACTTGGGTGGTACGCAATTATGAAAGCGGTGTAAAAACACAGGCAACAAAAATTGCTAAAAGAACTGCGGGCAGCTTAAAAGGCGATGCATTTGATGCTGTTGTTAAAGAGAAAAAAGACAGTATACTTTTTGCCACAAAGGATAAAGCTATTTTTCCCATTGTTGGTACAACCTATCAAAAATGTAAAGAATATGAGTTGAACCTTGGTTTGGATTTACAGGGTGGTATAAGTGTTACAATGGATGTAAGCCTTGATGGTTTGCTAAAAGCCGCAAGCAATAATGCAAAAGATACAGCACTTTTAAGAGCTATTAGAACAGCTAACGAAAAAAAGGCCAATAGCGAAGCTGATTTTATAAGCTTATTTAAAACAGCTTATATAGAACAAAATGGTGCTGGTAAATTATCAACATTATTTGCCGGGCAGGGTAAATCAGTAAAAATTACTGATAATGATAACGACGTTATTAATAAATTATCTGCCGATGCTAAAGGTGCCATAAAAGAAACTTACAAAGTTTTATTAAAGCGTATTGATAAATTTGGTGTTGCCCAGCCCAATATAAATTTAGATGAAAATAAAGGTGTTATTAATGTTGAATTAGCAGGCGTTGATAACCCAGAAAGGGTGAAAAAATTGTTACAGGCATCTGCACACCTGCAGTTTTGGGAAGTATATCAAAACGGAAACAGAAATTCAGTTGATCAAAGTTTACTTGCAGCTGATCAAAATTTTGTAACCTCATTTCAAAATGCAGATGCTGCACTGGATGCATATAAAAGAAGCATTGACACTGCAAGTAAAGATACCAATTCACTTTTTCGTGTTATGATGCCTGCCCAGCCTCAGCAAATTAAAGATAAAGCCTATTACCCTGCAGAAGTAGCCAGGGTTTTTACAACCGATACCAGTAAATTATTTCAATACCTGAGTTTAGATGTTGTAAAAAATAGTTTTCCGGCAGATTGTAAATTTTTATTGGGCCTGGAAGAAAAACCTGAAAAAGGGAAATCTAATTTTCCGGTATATGCTGTTAAAATGCAACCTGGTACAGATAAAGCACCATTAGAAGGTGAAAGCATTGAAGAGGCAGGAAGAGATTACGATGAAAACGGAAAGCCCGCCATTAAAATGCAAATGACCCCCTTGGGATCAAAAATATGGGCCAGGTTAACTACAAAAAATGTAAGCAGGCCCATTGCAATTGCGTTAGATGATATTATCTATTCTGCTCCTAATATTAATGGCCCTATTGAAGGGGGTAATTCTCAAATTTCCGGAAGCTTTACCATTGATGAAGCTACTGATTTGGCCACTACACTAAAATCAGGTAAAGTAAGTGCACCAGCTAAAATAGTTGCCAGCCAGGAAGTTGGTGCAACCTTAGGTAAGGAAGCTGTTAAAGGCGGAACAATGGCATTTGGTATTGCATTTTTAGTGATTTTTATTTTAATGCTGGTTTATTACAATACAGCCGGCTGGATTGCCAATATTGCTTTAATATTAAACTTATTATTTACCATTGGTATTCTTACAGCCTTTAGTGCTACATTAACAGCTGCAGGTATTGCTGGTTTGGTACTTACCATTGGTATGGCAGTAGATACCAATGTAATTATTTTTGAAAGAATAAAAGAAGAGCTAACCAAGGGTAAATCTTATCAGCAGGCTATTAACGATGGCTATAAGCGTTCATTAGCTCCGGTACTTGATGCACACGTTACAACTTTTTTAACTGCAGCCATTTTATTCTATTTTGGATTAGGGCCTGTATTGGGTTTTGCTACTACTCAAATGCTTGGTATCACCCTTTCCCTGTTCTGTGGTATTTTAGTATCCAGGCTGGTTACTGATTTTTGGACCAACAAACAACGTCATTTTAACTACTTCACCGGGATATCAAAACGCATTTTTAAACATGCAAACTTTAAATTTATTGAGTACAGGAAAGTAGCTTATGGTATTTCAATTGTTGTATTACTTTTAGGCATCGCAGCATTCTTTAATGGTTTTCATGAAGGTGTTGAGTTTAAGGGAGGCCGCAGTTATACCGTACAATTTGATCAGGCCGTAAAAAATGACGACGTTCGTGATGATTTAAAAAATGCATTTAACGGCGATTTTCCGGTTATTAAAACAGTAGAAGACAGCCGTCATTTAAACATTACCACCTCTTATTTAATAGGTACTAATGATGCAGACAGTGCGGTGCAATCAAAATTGTTTGAAGGGTTAAAGAAAGTACTGCCAGCTAATTTAACCTATGCCGATTTTATTAATAAAAAATACATACAAAGTACAACTACAGTACAACCCAGTATTTCAGATGATTTAAAAAGAGGTGCAGTTAAAGCCACCATCTTTGCCATCTTTGCTATTTTCATCTATATTTTTATACGCTTTAGGGACTGGAGGTATTCGATGGGAACAATTGTAGCGTTGCTGCATGACGTATTGGTTACTTTAGCTGTGTTCTCCTTCTTTAAAAATATTGTTCCGTTCCCTTTAGAAATTGACCAGCACTTTATTGCAGCAGTGTTAACGGTAATTGGTTTTAGCATGAACGATACAGTAATTGTATTTGACCGTATTCGTGAATACAGTAAGGGAAGTAAAGCAGATCAAAAAGGAAGTATTATTAACCGGGCTATTAATGATACGCTGAGCCGTACCATTATGACCTCATTAACAGTATTTTTAACCCTGCTGATCCTGTTTATCTTTGGCGGAGAAGTTACAAGAGGTTTTGCATTTGCAATGCTGATAGGTGTTGTAACCGGTACTTACTCATCTATATTTGTTGCAGCCCCAATATTGGTTGACTTTGCAAAAGATAAACCACTGGGTGAAGCTGAAATTATCAGCAGTGATAAACCAGCAGTTAAGACAGTAGTGAAAAAAGCATAAACAGTTTATCAATGATATACAAAAACCCGTCAGGATTCTGATGGGTTTTTTATCGCAGCAAAATGAAAGAAATTAATATTAAACTGCAAAACTTGTTCCGCAGCCACATGTTTTACTGGCATTTGGGTTATTAAAAGTAAATCCCCTTGAATTTAACCCGCCCTGCCAATCCACCTCCATACCCATTAAATAAATACCATGAGATTTTTCCATGATACAGGTAATGCCATTTATCTCAAAACTTTCGTCCTTATCCGTTTTCATATCAAAACCAAGTATATAAGTCATCCCGCTGCAGCCGCCACCTTTTACTCCAATACGCAATTGCTTGGAAGAATCAAATCCTTCTGCATTCATCAATCTCCTGATTTCTTCCACTGCCGTTTTTGTAAGGGTTACAGGAACTATCGAAGTTGTTTCCATCATTATTATTTTAAAACAAAGGTATAAAATATTTAAAAAAGCATAACCAGTCGGCTTTTCGAAAGCAGGAAATTTTACAAAGCTAATAATCCTTATCAGGCAGCTAATCCTTTATTACAGCACCGGGCATTTTACCTTATTTTTGTTATCTAAAAAAGCAGTATGTATTTATTAGAGTTTGACATAGGAACCAGCGTTCAAATAGCAGGAACTTTTCTTTTCTTTATAGCGATTGCCTGGTTACTTGCCGAGTTTAATGGCATGAAAGAAGAAATTAAGTTACGCCTTGGTATAAATAATGAAACCATCAAATTAAAATTACAGGCCTATGAACGCCTTACCTTATATGCCGAAAGGTCGGGGTTAAAAAATCTTGTTTCTCGTTTACATACAGAAGACATGAGTGCAAGGCAAATGCAAATGGCATTGTTAGAAACATTAAAAAGCGAATACGAATACAATGTTAGCCAGCAAATTTATGTAAGTGTTGAAATGTGGAAAGCAATAACTAAACTGAGAGATCAGAATATTTTCATTATCAATCAAATTGCAGCCTCTCTTCCTGTTAATGCTTCGGCAATGGATTTAAGTAAAGGGATTTTGGAATATACCCTTACTAATAATGCAGATATAAGCAAAATTGTTTTAGAAGCATTACAGTATGAAGCACAAAAGATTCTTAAATAGCTAATGAATATTGTAAAATGACCCATGACTTAAAAAAAATAGTTACAGATTCAGGAATTGAAATTAAACAGGTTTATACAGCTGCAGACATTTCAACAACCGGCAAAGATTTGCCCGGAGAATTTCCTTATACCCGTGGGGTGCAACCAGATATGTACCGGGGAAAAATGTGGACCATGCGGCAGTATGCAGGTTTTTCTACCGCCGAAGAAAGTAATAAAAGATATCATTATTTATTATCACAGGGTGTAAATGGCCTTAGTGTTGCATTTGATTTGCCTACACAAATTGGTTACGACAGCGACCATCCCTTAGCTGATGGCGAAGTAGGAAAAGTGGGTGTAGCCATTGATAGTTTGGAAGATATGGAAATACTTTTTAAAGGAATTAATTTAGAAGAAGTTTCCAGTTCGATGACAATTAATGCAAGTGGTTTTATTTTATTGGCTTTTTATGTAGCACTGGCAAAAAAAAATGGTGCCGATCTGAAAAAAATAACCGGCACCATACAAAATGATATATTAAAAGAATATGCCGCAAGAGGAACATATATTTATCCGCCCAAAGCCTCCATGCGTATCATTACAGACATTTTTGAATGGTGCAGTAAAGAAGTACCCAAATGGAATACCATTTCTATTTCTGGGTATCATATAAGAGAAGCAGGCAGTACTGCGGTACAGGAAATTGCTTTTACTTTAAGTAATGGAAAAGCTTACGTAAAGGCTGCTATAGAAAAA
>JAYSTT010000587.1:0-5542 GCA_043719495.1 Ferruginibacter sp.
TTTAACAAATTGCTATATTAATATACATTGGTTAAATTGCTTTTTTACAATTAACTTGCAGCCCTAAAATTTTATCAGTATGGATTATAATAAATTAGCTTCTGTAACCGGAAAAAGTGGATTGTTTGAATTATTATCGTCTAAAGCAGATGGTGCAGTGGTACGTTCTTTGGAAGATAACAGCACACAGTTTGTAAGCAGCCGTATCCATAATTTTTCTCACCTGGAAGGTATAGAAGTATTTACAGTAAAAGATAATGTTAATTTATCAGAAGTGTTTTTGGCCATGAAAGGCTCCACAGAAAAATTGCCGGATGCTAATGATGCCAAAGCTGTAAAAGCCTATTTTGAAAAAGTATATCCCGATATGGATTTTAGCAGGGTATATGCCAGTGATACTAAAAAAATGGTAAAATGGTTTGAAGTATTGATTAAACACGATGTGGAAATAAAACTTAGTGAAGTGCCACAGGAAGGTGCAGAGAATATCATTGCTAAAGCTAAACCAACAGAACAAAAAACAGCGTCTGTAAAAAATAATGCGCCGGCAAAAAAAATAAATACGCCAAGGAAGATGGCTTAGTTTAGCCAAGGTTTACACTAATAACACTGATTAAATAATAAAAAATCCTGCTGTAAAAATTATAGCAGGATTTTTAGGGTTTTACATCACTTGATACACTACTCACTACTCAAAAACATGTACGCCGCCAACATACAAAAACTCCCCCGCAATTTTGTTCCAAACAATTTTACTGTTACCGATTGGAACAGCCTGGAACCTTATTTTAAAAATTTATCAGAACGAAATATTGATACTAAGGCAGATCTGGAACAATGGCTTAAAGACCAAAGCGAACTGGAAGCTTTAGTTAGCGAAGATGCCTGCTGGCGCCAGATACACATGACCTGCGATACAGAGAATAAAAGCCTTGAAGAAGTTTTTAATTTTTTCTGTATGGAAATTCAACCCAAAATTCAACCCTATGCTGATGCAATAAATAAAAAATTGCTAGCACATCCGTTAACAAATGAACTTGACGCCGGGAAATATTTTACCTATCTCAGAAGTGTAAAAAAAAGCATTGAATTATTCAGGGAAGAAAACATTCCCCTGCAGGCAGAACTGGCTGTTTTGCAGCAACACTTTGGGGTTATTACAGGTAAAATGGTGGTAACTATTGATGGAAAGGAATATACTTTACAGCAAGCCGCAAAATTTTTAGAAAGTCACGACAGAGCTAAACGTGAAGAAGTGTACAGAAAAATTCAGGACAGAAGATTAGAAGATATTGTACCCCTGAATGATTTATACAATCAATTAATTGAAAAAAGGAATAGGGAAGCATTAAATGCCGGGTTTGAAAATTACAGGGATTTTCGTTTTAAAGAATTGGGCCGCTTTGATTATACCAAAGAAGATTGTTACCAGTTTCATGATGCAGTAAAGCAACATGTACTGCCTTTAGTAAATATTATCTATCAAAAGAAAAAACAAAAATTAGGCCTTAGCATATTAAGGCCATGGGATATAGATGCAGAACCAGCAGGAACAGAACCTTTACGCCCGTTTAAAACAAGTGATGAGTTAATCAATAAATCCATTGAATGCTTTACCAGGCTTCGCCCTTTTTTTGGCGACTGCCTTAAAAAGATGAAAGAGTTAAAACACCTTGACCTGGAAAGCAGGAAAGGAAAAGCGCCTGGTGGTTATAACTGCCCGCTGGCAGAAAGCGGCGCCCCATTTATTTTTATGAACGCCGCAGGGCAAATGCATGATGTAACAACAATGGTACATGAAGGAGGCCACGCTATTCATTCTTTTTTAGCACATCCTTTAGAGTTGAGTAGTTTTAAAGAATACCCGATGGAGATTGCAGAAGTAGCCAGCATGGCAATGGAGTTATTCAGCATGGATGAATGGGAAATTTTTTTTGATAACGATGCTGACTTACAAAGAGCAAAAGAACATCAGCTGGAAAGAGTGATCACTATTTTTCCATGGATAGCGATCATCGATAAATTTCAGCACTGGGTTTACGAAAATCCAACACATACTAACGAACAACGCACGGCTAAGTGGAATGAAATTTTAAAAGAATTTCAGGATAATGTAATTGATTACAGCGGATTGGAAAATTATCGCAGCAATACCTGGCAGCGCCAGTTGCATTTATTTGAAGTGCCCTTTTATTATATTGAGTACGGTATTGCACAATTAGGCGCCATTGGTATGTGGATGCAATACAAACAAAACCCACAACAGGCCCTGGATAATTACTGCAATGCGCTGGCATTGGGTGGAACAAAAACTTTACCGAAACTTTTTGAAACTGCCGGATTAAAATTTGATTTTAGCCCGGAGAAGATTAAAGTATTGATGGAATTTGTGAAAGATGAAATGGCTTGAGGTCTACACTTATAAACATTTGGTTGTCAATATTTTAATAATTTATTGCGGAAATTACGGTAAAATTTGTAAAAACTCGTCGAAAAATTTTGCGTAATTATACTTTAGTCATTAGTTTTACGTTTTAATTGAGAATCCTAAGAAAGCATCGTACCACAGAAATGAAACACACTTCTTTTAAATTTGGAATTTCCCAAGTTTGTTTTCATATTATATTGTTGGTTTCAATGTTTATTAGGGTTTTAAAAGCGAACCTTTTTAATCTAAAATCAAAAGCAATGAAAACAACTTTACTATTTACATGTCTCTTTCTTTTTAGTTTAACTTCTACTATTTCTGCACAAACAGTGAGTTTAGGTAATTCTGTATGGTGGGATATGAATGATAATGGGAAAAAAGATATTGGCGAACCCGCAGCCAGTGGGTTTACTGTAAAATTATATCAGGATAATAATGACGACGGTGTAGCCGATGCTGGATTTACTGCTTTAACAACCACAACAGATGGAAATGGCAAATTTCTATTTACTAATTTAACAGCAGGAAAATATTTTACCAGATTAAGTGCAGGTACAGGGCATTATAAAGGTACGGTTTATGGTGGGGACCCAGACAATAATATTGTTGGTGATAACAATGGTTATTCACAAGATTTGGGTACCTATAATATTTTTACTGAAACTATTACATTAGCGCCAGGTACCGAACCTGATGGTACTGGTGCAACTAATACAAATACTAATAATACCCTGGGAATGTGTATGTGGAAAGGTAATGGCCTTGGTGATATTGTTTGGTTAGATGCTAATGCTAACGGCATGCAGGATGGTGGTGAAACCGGATTGGGAGGAGTAACAGTATTGTTAAAAAATTCTGCCGGATCGGTTTTGGAGACAACAACTACAAATGCAGAAGGTTATTATAGTTTTTTTAATCCGGTAGGAAATTATGGTACCAATAACTATCAGCTTGAATTTGTAACACCAACAGGATTTGCACCTACCCTCTCTAATTTTGGCGGTGATGATAATTTGGATAGTGACCCAGTTGGCGGTATTGTTACAGGTATTAATGTACCAACAGGTACATGGGACCATTCTTTGGATGCTGGCTTTAAACCACTTGCTCCACTTCCGGTTAAGTTGCTTGGTTTTGGGGCAACACTCGGCAATAATAATGTAAGTTTAAAATGGGGAACTGAAAATGAGATTAATCTTAACCATTTTGAGTTGGAAAAAAGTGTAAATGGAGAAAAGTTCACTAGCGCAGGCATTGTTTTTGCAAATGGAAATTCAATTCTTAATAATTATGCCTTTTCTGATAAAGTAAATACCACTGAAGCAAATATTATTTATTACAGACTTCGGCTTGTAGATAAAAATGGCAGTAGTGAATATTCTGAAATTATAAGAATTAAAATCAGTAACGAAACAAAATCTAATCTTTCTATTATTACCTATCCTAACCCTGTAATAAATGAGGTTCATGTTACCCTGCCTGTTGGTTGGCAAAACAAAAAGGTAATGTACGAAGTGTTTAATGCATCTGGCGGTAATGTTAAAAAAATGGAGATTGAAAAAAGCATTCTAACACAAATTATAAATGTAACTAACCTTAGTGCTGGTTTTTATATTGTAAGAGCTACCTGTCAGGGGGGAACTGTTCAGCAGAAGATGATAAAAAATTAAAAGATAATTTAAGCCATTTCTTATCTAAGGGATGGCTTTTTTTAACTTCTGATTACCGTACATTATAATTTTATTTAAAAGTATACAACTACAATTAATTCAGAATCATTTTTCATTTGCAATCCCCGCAAACTCCACTCACCACCATCTCGGCATGTTTGGGCTTAAAACCTTTAGGCAGCTTTACGTCCGGTACGGTTACGTCATCCAGACAAATGGTTTTACCACAACTGTTGCAAATAAAATGTACATGGTTATCGTGATGGTGGCCGGCTTCGCAATCCTGTTTACACAAAGCATATAAAATAGAGTTATCTGTAGTGGGTATATTATGGATGATGCCTTTATCTACGAAAGTCTGTAAGGTTCGGTACACCGTTACCCTGTCAAAAACTTCGCCGGTTCTTTTTTCAATATCTGCATGAGCTAATGCACCCGGGCTGCCTAAAAATAATTCCAAAATTTTTTTTCGGCTGTCTGTAACGCTAAGCTGGTTCTTTTTTAATATGTCGGGTAAAGTATCCATTAAGATGATAAAATTAAATTACACTATATTTATTTATGGGTAAAAGACATTAGTTTGGGTCGCTGCTAAAGCCATTCATAAACCTTTTAGAAGTAACTCTTTCTTTTAACAGCCCCTTAATATCATTTATTAAATTATCTACTTCATCATTGCTTAATCCGTCATAAACCATTCCTCTTACCCTGCGTTGCTTATCTACCAAAGCAAAAAACTGCGTATGTATAAACTGATCTTTTATTAATTGTGTGCTGTCGGGTTTACCATTATCAATACCATAACTCTGCCTTGCCATTTTGTACAATGTGGCTTTATCGCCTGTTACAAAATTCCAATTAAGGTTGGTGGTTGTATGTTGGTTCTGGGTAGTGTCATAAATTATTTTATAAGAGCCATCTGAGTTTTTTATCAATTTACCATCAATCATTTTTGCCTCATATGCTTTTAGTATTTGCACAGAATCTGTTTCAGGCATACAGGTGTGCGAAAGAATCATAAAATTGGGCTCGTCTTTAAAAGCATCATAAACCCGCCGCATATTGGCATTCATTTTTGGGCAAATTCCCTTGCAGGTGGTAAAAAAATACTCTGCCACATAAACCTTATCTTCTACATCACGTTGTGTTATTTTTTTTCCGTTTTGGTTAATAAAAGAAAAATTATCCACATTATCTATCCTTATTATCAAATTAGATTTTGAAAAATCATAATCTTTAAAAACCATTAAATAAAAACCACCCAGCAGTACCGCAAAAAAAATCACATACAGCAACAACTTCTTACTCATAAAATATTTTTACAAATTTAACCCACTTACCGGCAGATAAAAAGAGGTTAAACATATTTTTAAAACTTGCAACCTTATTGCAAATATACTATCTTTGCCAACCATAATAAAATGAATATTAAATTAAACTGGGA
>JAYSTT010000588.1:0-5540 GCA_043719495.1 Ferruginibacter sp.
AATTGTGTTTGAATTTTTAAATTTATTGCTGCATCCTTTTTTAGAGCGCATTACACATCACAGCCCTGTGTTGATGTTGCTGGCGTTGGTTTGTATTGCGGCATTACTTGTACCAATACATCATAAAGTAGAAAAATGGGCTACAACAAAATTAGTGGAGAAGAATAAAAAGATAAGGTTAGCGGCAGCAAAGAAAACGATTGAACAATTAGAGAAAAAAGAACACTAAAATTTTTAAATACAATAATTTATGAAAAAAATAATTGTTATAGTATTACTTTTTTTTTGTACCGCTGCAGTACAAGGCCAGTCAAACCCCGATTCGGTTTATGAGCAATATCATTCCGCTAAAACAGTAGCGGCGCTTTAGAATATTTATTTGCCTGTTTCAAACAGCAAAAAATCCAACGGAGAAGCTTATATTAGTAGAATAATTTAACCGCAATTAAATGAACAGGAAACATAAGACGGATGCCATAGAATGGAAGCATGTGTGGGCACCTAAAAATCTTTTACTGATACTGGTAGGCACAGGGCTGGCGGTATTGGCCATGAAGGGTTTTATGATACCCAACAGTTTTATGGATGGCGGTATTACCGGTATCTCCATTTTATTGTACGAATTATTTCATATCAATATCAGTTTTTTGGTCATCATTTTAAATGTGCTGTTTATTTATCTCGGCTACAGAAGAATTGGAAAAACCTTTGCGGTGCAAACCACCATTGCCGTTATCCTGCTTTCAATAGGCTTATTGTTCATTCATATCAAGCCCATCACAACCGATAAATTATTGATTGCCACATTTGGCGGCATTTTAATGGGTACCGGTGTAGGTTTGGTGATACGGGGAGGCGGTGTAATTGATGGTGCCGAAGTAATTGCTGTTTTCACCGGAAGAAAATCAGGTTTTTCCAACAGTGAGATCATCATGCTCATCAACACTATCATATTTGCCGTAGCGGCATTTGAGCTGGGTATTGAAACGGCCATGTATTCCATCATCACTTATTTTACGGCCAGCCGTGCAACCAATTATGTGGTGGATGGCATTGAAGAGTTTACCGCAATGAATATTATTTCTTCTCAACCGGAAGAAATAAAAAATTTCCTGGTAAACGAATTGGGTAAAGGCATCACGGTGTATAAAGGCGAAAGAGGTTACCTGCCCGGAAGTTTTGATATAAAAACAGATTGTGAAATTATAGTAACCATTGTTACCCGTTTGGAAATAAAACAGATTCAGGATACCTTACTGATCATTGATCCCAAAGCATTTGTTTATGTACAAAGTATAAAAGAAGCCACCGGGGGAATATTAAAAGCAAAGGCCCATGCAAAGTAAATTGACTATGAAAGAATTTGTAATAAACTTGTTGAAAAGCAAAATTCCCCCAACTTATTTTTATCATAATTACGAACACAGCTTGTATGTGATGCAAAAAGCTGAAGAAATTGGCCGGCATGAAAAATGTTCCAAAAAAGAAATGGAATTATTAAGTACCGCGGCATTATGGCACGATACAGGCTATATCAATATTTATAAGGGTCATGAAGAGGAAAGCTGTTTGTTGGCCAGAAAATATTTACCCGGCTTTGGATATGCTGCTGCTGATATTAACAGCATCTGCGGAATGATCATGGCTACAAAAATTCCCCAATCGCCCCAAAATAAACTGGAAGAAATAATTGCCGATGCCGACCTGGCCTATTTAGGAACCGGCCTTGCAAAAAATTTAGCCCATAAAATGTTTAAAGAGCTTAACGCTTTAAATCCAATGGTAACAAAAGAAACCTGGAATAAAACAGAAATTGATTTTATTTCAGCACACCATTATTTTACCGGTTATTGTAAAACAAATAAGGAACACATCAAACAAACTTATTTAAAAAGTTTACTCAATCATAAAGTATAATAGCTGAATCCGGTATTTTATTAGATAACTAAAAATAGGAGCATATTTTCTATAAAATATTTCTATGCCGCAATATTTCAACCCTTCTTTACCACCCAACCAACAGGACAAGGAACAGGTTTGGGTTTATCATTGAGTTATGATATTGTAAAAGCACATAGAAGTGAGTTGAAGGTAGAAACTAAAAAAATGAGGGAATGGATTTTTAAAATTGATTTACCAGTTAATAACTAAAATATGAAACTGACCAAAAAACTGGAAGCAGAAGTAATGAAAGCCTATAATGGTTATTGGAATAGCTATCTCAAAGGCGATATGAAAACAATGGCTTCTTTGATGGATAATGACATTAAAGTGATAGGCTCTACGGAAACCGAAGTTTTCTATAATAAGAAAACAGCTATGAAATTTTACTCAGCCACGGCAGACCAGATATCAGGAACAGCTCAATTTAGAAACAGGGATATTAAAATTGAACTTATTGATGGTCTTGTACTCATCACGGAACAATTGGATTTTTATGCTTTAATTAATCGAAAATGGACTTTTTACGGAAAAGGCAGGTTATCTTCTTTACTGTGGAAAAAAGAAACCGGCTGGAAAATTATTCAGCAGCATGGCTCCCTACCCGATACAAGAGCACAGGAAGGTGAACAGTTGTCAGTTGAAAAAATCTCCAAAGAAAATCTTGAACTCAGGCAGGCTATTAAAAGAAGAACAGTTGAGTTAGAAAATAAAAATCGGGAACTGGAAATAGAAACGGCTTTGGAAAAAGTACGGTCTATTGCCATGGGCATGAAAGACCCGGCTGACATGCTGGATGTATGCAAGACCATTTCTCTCAAGTTACAATCATTGGGCGTAAAAGAGATCCGCAATGTGCAAACGGCCATTTTTTATGAAGAGAAGGGCACTTATATGAACTATGAATATTATGCAAAGCATAAAAAAACATTTATCACAGAGACCATTTATACCAATCATAAAATAGCTAAAGACTTTGCAAAAAAAATGTTGCGGGGCAAAGGTGAAATTTATATTACACATATTAAAAGCAAAAAAGTTAAAGAATGGATAGCTTATCAAAAAACCACCAATGTTTTTATTGACCGGTTTCTGGAAAAAGCCAGCTCATTGAATTATTACTGGCATTCGCTGGGGCCGGTGGCACTGGGCATTTCCACTTATATGCCTTTAAGTAAGGAAGATTTGAATGTATTCAACCGGTTTCTGAATGTATTTGAATTGGCGTATACAAGATACCTTGATATTGAACTCGCCATTACACAGGCTAAAGAAGCAAGAATTGAACTGGCACTCGAAAGAGTGAGAGCCAGGGCTATGTCGATGCAGCATTCTGATGAACTGGCAGAACTGGTAGGAACTCTATTTAAAGAATTAACCCAACTTGATTTTACGTTAACAAGCTGCATCATCTGGATTCATGATCATGAACATTCTAACGATATACTCTGGATTGCCAGTGCCGAAATGAACAAACCGGCACAGCCATTTCGGGTTCAGCCGTTTTATGATGCATTTTTCAAATCCATCATACATGCATGGAAAGCAAAAGATCCTCAATGGATTTATACATTAACCGGCAGTGAAAAGAAATCGTTTGAGAAAGCCTTCTTTAAAGAATTACCCGGTCTGCCAGATGCATTAAGAAAAGCATTAAAAGTTCCAAAGCAGGTGGTGTTCTCTGCATCCTTCAACAATTTCGGCGCCCTGGAAATTGTGGAGACAGAAGCATTGACAGATGAAAAATTTGATATCCTTCACCGGTTTGGAAAAGTATTTAATTCCAGCTATACCCGTTTTAATGATTTGAAAAAAGCCGAAACGCAAGCAAGAGAAGCAAAGATTGAAGCGGCACTGGAAAGAGTGAGAAGCAGAACAATGGGCATGCAAAAAAGCCAAGAGCTCAAAGAGGTAATCCAGGTTGTATATGAACAGTTCGTTCACTTAAATATCCATATTGAGCATACTGGCTTTGTTATGGATTATAAAGCAAGAGATGATTACAATATTTGGGTAGCTGACCCGCTGGGAGTTCCATCCGAGGTAATCATTCCTTATTTTGATTCTGTGTATTACAATCGTTTTAATGAGGCAAAAGAAAAAGGAGAAGATTTTTTTGCCACGAACCTTTCTTTTGAAGAAAAAAACAGATTTTATAAAAAGCTTTTTGAGTATGTTCCCGGATTGACGGAGAAAGCAAAGGAATTTTATTTCAATTGCCCCGGCCTTGCAGCATCCACTGTATTGTTAGAGAATGTTTGCCTGTACATCGAGAATTTTTCAGGTATTCCTTATATAGATGAAGAGAATAATACGCTTATGCGGTTTGGAAAAGTATTCCAACAAACCTATACCCGTTTTCTCGATTTGCAAAAAGCAGAAGCACAAGCCAAAGAAGCACAGATTGAAGCAGCGTTGGAGAAAGTACGTTCCCGTTCTCTCGCCATGCACAAAAGTGATGAACTAAACGGGGTTGTATCTGTTCTTTTCGAAAAATTAAAAGAACTACAAATAACTGTTACAGTGGTTGGCATCGGTATTTATATTGATGGTTCAAACGATCTAAATGCTTATGTATGCGGCGAGAATAAAGATGGCTTAGTCATCAACAATTATCGTCTCCCTTATTTCCATCATAAAATATGGGAAGATTTCAACAAAGCCCGGGAGAAGCAATTGGATTTTTTTGTTGGCCATTATTCGAAAGAAGAAAAAAAATCCTTCTATACCTATGTGTTTGAACATACACCTGAATTAAGGCATTTACCGGATGATATAAAGAGCATAATATTTGAAAGCCTGTCATATACTATTTCTATGGTGCCGGTTAATAAAGCAATTTTTAATATTAATGATTTTGAAGGACAGGTTTTATCTGACAATGAAGTTGATATCATTAAGCGTTTTGCAAAAGTTTTCGACCAGGCCTATACCCGTTTTCTTGATCTGCAAAAAGCAGAAGCACAGGCAAGAGAAGCAAAGATTGAAGCGGCATTGGAAAAAGTGCGAAGCAGAACAATGGCTATGCAAAGCAGTAATGAATTGCAGGAAACGGCCGCCGTTCTTTTTCAGGAGTTTAAAAAGTTAGGTACTGATGATATGCAACAGGTTACTATCGGCATTTACAATGAAGAAGAAAGCGTAATAGACTTTAGGGTTACAAGCTGGTCTGGTGGTGGCGAACAGGAAAACCGTTCCTTCCAGTTGGATATGAATGAGCCTACATTAGTTCAACCTGCCGTAGCTGCATGGAAAGCCGGGAAAAAATCGGCGGTGTTTGACCTTACCGGCGAAGCATTACAAGGATGGCTGAATTACCGGAATAAAATAAGCGGCATTACTATTAACACCAATGATACTGGTGGACGGCGGGTTATTACTGCAGCCTATTTTTCAAAAGGGCATCTTACTATTTCAACACCGATACCGCTGGCGGAGGAAATCATCAAAACATTAGAACGGTTTGCAGCTGTATTCGATGGAACGTACACACGTTTTCTCGACCTGGAGAAAGCAGAAGCACAGGCAAGAGAAGCACAGATAGAAGCATCATTAGAAAGGATGCGGTCGGTGGCTATGAGTATCCGTAAATCAGAAGA
>JAYSTT010000589.1:0-2295 GCA_043719495.1 Ferruginibacter sp.
GGTACCAACAAAACTGGTAATCTTTAATAAGAGCTACAATACCCAGTAATTGTGTTTCTTCAAAAAATTCATCTGCCATGTCTTCAACATCGAGTTTGAGTTTCATGGTTGCCATTATTGATTTGAATGTGTTTATCTTATTTTTTTTCATGGCTGGTGTCCCTACAAGCCATATAATTCTAAAAAACCACTTCTGTTTCTTTTACTTCATTTCCTCTTTTATACTTTACCATTGTTTTATCGCCTTTTTTAAATTTCGATAAAGCCTGCATATAGTTTTCCATTGAATTTGTATTGTGTTCTCCCAGTTGCATAATTATATCACCTGCTTTTAAACCTGCTTTTTGAGCTGGCCGGTTATCTGTTATACCATCTACCCGAACACCGGTTCCTGAAAAAGTATAATCGGGCATAATTCCCATTGTTGCAGAACCCAACCTTGTATTACTGGTACTTTGTGTTTCGCGTGTTTTAGTGAAAGCCAACTTACCCTGCTCCCTGGTTTTGGATATAATACCAGCAATGTATTTTATAATCTGTAACTCCCCTGCATAATTTATTTTATCAAAATCGTCAGAAGGTTTATGATAATCTATATGCAATCCGGTAAAGAAAAACAATACAGGTATATCTTTCCGGTAAAAGGAAGTATGATCGCTTGGGCCGGTTCCACTTGAATCGAGCTTAATTGAGAAATAACTTTTTCTTTCATTTATGGATGTAAATAATTTTCCCCACCAGGGAGATGTACCATAACCTCCTACCTGCAACGCTTTACTACTATCATTCAATCTTCCTACCATATCCATATTAATCATATAATTTACATTGCTTAGATCAATGGTTGGATGTTCTGTAAAATATTTTGATCCATTAAGCCCCAACTCTTCTGCAGAGAAAGCAATAAAAAGAAAATTACACTGACTGTTTTTAATAGCTTTCAACATTCTTGCCAATTCAATCAATGCAGCAGTACCACTTGCATTGTCATCGGCTCCATTGTGAATTAATTTTTCGATGTTGTTACGTAACATTGAATTTCCATCTTCTCCATATCCCAGATGATCGTAATGGGCACCCAGTACTACGGTGGTTGCAGCGCCATTATTCAGGTAGCCAACCACGTTATTTCCGGTTCTTTTTTTATCGCCAATATCAGTTTTTAATTTTATGTCAAGAGTCGCTTGTACGTCGGACAAATATTTCTTACGCGCCTCCTCCTTTACGTACAAAATAGGAATGGTTGACGGCTCAATACGATCCTTACTATTAAACTGAAGATTATCTGCTAAAGACGAACTGTTGTATACAATAATAGCAGTAGCTCCTTTTTCCGCAGATTTTCCTGCTTTGGTTTTTATTGCTTCTGCCAAATCAAAATGAGGATTGTCTTTATTTTCCTGCAACAATTCTTTCAAATCAAAAAACCAGGGAACACCTCTTTCTGCTAACGCGATGGAAACAGCCGCTTCTGTACTTTTATTAGCGCTGCTATTCAACGGAAAAAAATCTTTTTCAAGTAGCAGATCAACACCATTAATTATTAAATGGGTAGTGGGATTAATTTGTTTGCCATCATAAATTTCAAAAGGTTGAAGCCATCCATTAGTTCCTTTGCTTTGTAAACCAATTTTTTGAAATTGATCACTTATATATTCGTAAGCCAATTTTTCACCAGCGGTACCAGCCCTTCGACCTTCCAGTTTGTCATCAGCCAAAAAATGTACATGCGATTGCAGGTTACTAACAATTGCCTTATCTGCTTTTTTTAATTTTTGGGCAATAGAATTAAAAGCAGGTAAAATGATTAATAAGGAAACAATAATTCGCCGTAACATACCAGTTTTATTTATTTGTAATATAGCAAAGGTATAACGGTCAAATGGTATACTGGGTTTTGTTATCAAGATTTTAAAATTAAGTTTGGAAGGATGTAGAAAATTGGAAGGTTTAAATGCAGATTTTATATAACCCTTCTGCTTTATTGAATTAAAAGGGGTTCAAAAAAAATTGATTTCCCCGCCATAATTCCGAAATCCGGTTTTGTTCGGTTTTCAAGCTTTATTTTTAAATAAATAATCAGTAATTGCCCTCTGCTACCCGCCTTTTTTCCTTTACTTTTGCCAATTGCCCTTGAATGAGTTGGTAGTGGGCAAATACAGTTAGGAACCTGCTATTATTCGAAATTTAACTGTTAGCTGCCAACTGCAAAATTGATCAACTGAATGGCTTTACCGCATCTTACAAAATACGTTTATACCCATGGAACCGATGAAGTTATTCGCAGGGGAAAAA
>JAYSTT010000590.1:0-5517 GCA_043719495.1 Ferruginibacter sp.
GTTTTGCTATATGTTTTGCAACATTCACATCATATTTTGGTGGAGTATTTATTCCTGTGCCTACTGCAGTTCCGCCTAAAGCCAATTCACTTAAATGAGTTAAAGTGTTTTTTATAGCTTTTAAACCATGGTCTAATTGGGAAACATAACCACTAAATTCCTGCCCCAGCGTTAGAGGTGTGGCATCCATAAAATGTGTACGACCGATCTTTACCACTTTTCTAAAAGCCTTGGCTTTTTTATCTAAAGTACTTCTAAGTTTTGTGATGCCTGGAATAGTAGTTTCCATTAAAATTTTATATGCAGCTATATGCATGGCAGTAGGGAAAGTATCGTTACTGCTCTGGCTTTTATTTACATCATCATTGGGGTGAAGGTATTTTTCTTTATCAGATAATTTGCCACCATTTAAAACATGGCCCCTATAAGCCACTACCTCATTTACATTCATATTACTTTGGGTACCGCTGCCCGTTTGCCATACTACCAGTGGAAAATAGTCATCCAATTTCCTTTCCAAAATTTCTTTACAAACTTTTCCGATTAAATCTGCTTTCTTTTTGGTTAATACACCTGCATCGCAGTTAGTTAAAGCTGCAGCATGTTTTAAGTACGCAAACGCTGCAATAATTTCTTTGGGCATTTTATTAATGTCCTGGGCAATTTTAAAATTATCAATGCTGCGCTGGGTTTGTGCTCCATAATAGGCATCAACGGGTACTTTTACTTCACCCATGGTGTCTTTTTCTATTCTGTATTCCATAAAAATAACATTTATAAAAAAATAAATTAATAATACAAAGGTACTTGTTGTATGAGTAAATAATTATAATTTAAGGGTATGAAAAAATATTTGTTTTCATTTTTTTTATTGGGAATAATTAATATAGCATTTACTCAAACTGCAGTTCCCTCCAAAGCACAATTGGCATGGCATAGTATGGAGTTTTATTTATTCATGCATTTTGGCCCCAATACCTTTACCGATTTGGAATGGGGGCATGGCGATGAAAAGGAAGAAATATTTAATCCAACCAAATTGAATTGCGAACAGTGGTGCCGCATTGCTAAAACTGCCGGGGCAAAAGGAATAATCATCACAGCAAAACACCATGATGGGTTTTGCTTGTGGCCGAGTAAATATAGTAAGCATACTGTAAGAGAAAGTAAATGGAAAGAAGGTAAGGGCGATGTGCTGAAGGAATTATCGGCAGCATGCAAAAAATATGGATTAAAGTTTGGGGTGTATATTTCTCCCTGGGATAGAAATCATCCTGACTATGGAACCGAAAAATACAATGATGTATTTGTAAACATGATGAAAGAATTGTTTACCAACTATGGATCTATTTGGGAACTGTGGTGGGATGGTGCTAATGGGGAAGGCCCCAATGGAAAAAAGCAAGTATATGATTGGAAACGATTTAAGGAAACAGTGCGACAACTTTCTCCCAATACCGTAATTTTTAGTGATGTGGGTCCGGGTATAAGATGGTGTGGTAATGAAAGTGGTATTGCAGGAACCACCAACTGGAATACATTAAATATTGATGGGTTTGAACCAGGTGCTTCAGGGCCCTCAACCGACACTTTAAATAAAGGAAATGTAAACGGAAAATACTGGATACCTGCAGAGTGTGATGTAAGCATAAGGCCGGGTTGGTTTTATCATAAAGCAGAAGACGATAAAGTAAAAACACCGGAACAACTATTTCAGTTGTATTTAAAAAGCGTAGGCCGCGGAGCTAATTTATTATTGAATGTGCCACCCGATGGAAATGGATTAATTACACAGTTTGATTCTGCATCTTTGGTAGGATTTGAGAAACTAAAAAATGAAAGTTTTAGAAATAATATTGCAAAAAAAGCAAGTGTATTTATTCGAAATAAAGAAAAGGTATTTCCTTCAACTATACTTACGGATGGTAGCACTGCCACTTTTGCGTTTATAGATAATGTAGATGATTATTCAATTCATCTTAAATTTTCTTCGGCACAAAAAATTAATTGTTTGGTTTTTAAAGAAAATATTAAAAACGGGCAGTCAGTCAGTGATTTTTATTTTCAGTTAAAATCTAATAAACAACTACAGTCGTTTATGCATACAACCATCGGTAATAAAAGAATAATAACTTTTCCGGCCATGGAAACAGATGACATTTCGTTACATTTTTTAAATTCAATAAAAAGAATAGAAATTACCGAAATAGAAGCCTATTATATTGCCGATAATCTCATAGAAAAATAAATTAAACAAAAAATGAAAAAATTATTTTTTCTTTCGCTCCTGTTTTTTTCTGTTAAAAACTTTGCACAAACCTACCAACCTAGTTGGGAAAGTTTAGATAAACGGCCTGTACCCACCTGGTTTACCGATGCTAAGTTTGGCATCTTTATTCATTGGGGAGTTTATGCTGTACCGGGCTGGAGCAAAAAAGGTGATTATGCCGAGTGGTACCAGCAAGGTTTGCAGGGAAATGATACGGCACGACAAAAATTTCATAAAGCAAAATTTGGTAACCGTACTTACTACGATTTAGCCAATGATTTTAAAGCAGAAGTATTTAATCCGGATGAATGGGCAAAAGTATTTGAACAGAGTGGCGCAAAATATATTGTGCTTACTTCTAAACATCATGATGGCTTTACATTATGGCCCAGTAAAGAATCAGACAGGGATTGGGGTTTTAAATGGAATGCTGTTGATGTAGGTCCCAAAAGAGATCTAATAAATGATTTGTTTAAAGCAGTTCGTAAAACTTCTGTTCACGCCGGTATGTATTATTCATTGTACGAATGGTTTAACCCTTTATGGAAAGCAGATAAAAATAAATTTGCCGCAGAACATACCTGGCCACAAATGAAAGACCTTATCAATAATTATCAACCCGATGTTTTTTGGACAGATGGCGATTGGGAAGCCAGTGACGAAGTGTGGAAGAGTAAAGAGTTTTTAACCTGGTTATATAATGAAAGCGTGGTAAAAGACAAAGTAGTGATTAATGATAGATGGGGGGCTGGATTACGTTTTAAACATGGTGGCATTTACACACCCGAGTATCAACCTGATTTAGATTTTGAAGATCATGCCTGGGAAGAAAGCCGTGGTATGGGTTTCAGTTATGGTTACAACAGGGAGGAAGATGCATGGGATTATAATTCCACTCAATCATTGGTATTGCAGTTGATTGATAAAGTAAGCCGTGGTGGAAATTTTTTACTGGATATTGGCCCGGATGAACATGGAAAAATTCCTCCAATTATGCAGGAACGTTTATTACAAATGGGGGAGTGGCTAAAAATAAATGGCGAAGCAATTTATAATACTTCAAGATGGAAAATGCATTCACAATGGAGTGAAGGGAACAGGGAATACAAAGACAAAAGCGGTGATATGCTGTTAAAAATCACTATCGATCCCGATCCCGGTTATGCTGTAAAAGAAGTTTTTTATACTTATAATGCAGTAACCAATTCTTTGTTTGCCATCTTACCAAAATATCCCGATAATAAAAAAATACTTTTAAAAGATGTGGTACTTTCTGCAGATAATACAATCAGTTTTATTTCCACAAAAGAAAACCTCGTATGGCAACAGCTGGGCAATAATGTTGAAATTAGTTTGCCCGAGTATAATCCCAATAAAATAAAATCACCTTATGCTTTTGTGGTAAAGATTGATAATTACGGGAAGTTTGTAAGTAAGCCCCGGTTTAATGTAATTTACAACAGCGATTTACAACCAAAAGTATTTATTGGTACCGCAACTGAAGCATGCTCTATTTATTATACCACTGATGGAACCATACCAACACCAGCTTCTCAAATATATAATCAACCATTTTCGGTAAATGCTACTACAACTATTAAAGCCATTGCCATTAAAGAAGGTCTTGCTAACAGCGATGTACAAGCAACAAATGTAAAGGCGTATGAGTTGATGAAGGCAATAAAAATTAAAAAGCAGGTAAGTGGTATAAAATACAGCTACTATGAAGCTGATGAAATGAATTCAGATAAAATCCAACAATTGAAACCACTTGTAACGGGAGTCGTATCCAATTTTAATATTGATAATAAAAAACGGAATTCTAAATTCGGATTTATTTATAGTGGTTATATTAGCATTGCAGAAACCGGCATTTATAATTTATATACTGAAAGTGACGACGGTAGTTTGTTGTATATTGATGATAGCTTAATTATTGATAATAATGGCAATCACGGCACAGAGGAAAAAACAGATAAAGCAGTTTTAGAAAAAGGTATGCATAAAATAAAATTGATTTATTTTGATAGTGGCGGAGGTAATTCATTAAAAGTTTCACTGCAAAAGGAAGGAGGAAGCAAAGAAGAGTTGCCAGCATCATTACTTTTTCATTAATAAACTGGTTGGCATTTATTGCTTGAATAATTTATGAAGAACATGCTTACCAAAAAATTATTGATTATTTCAGTGCTGATAATTATTACAGCGCTTATTCTTTTTTTTATATTTCCAAAATCAAAAATTGATTTTAACACACAGGTAAAACCCATATTTAATAAAAAATGTATCACCTGCCATGGAGGAGTAAAACAAAAATCTGGTTTTAGTTTATTGTTCCGGGAAGAGGCTTTGGGACATACAGAATCAGGCAAGCCAGCCATCATTCCAGGAAATCCGGACGAAAGCGAACTGATCAAAAGAATAACAAATAAAGATCCTGATGAAAGAATGCCTTACAAGCATGAAGCACTTTCAAAAACTGAAATCAGTATTTTAAAGGAATGGATAAAGGAAGGTGCGGAGTGGGGCCAGCATTGGGCATACATTGCTGTACAACAACAGGAAATTCCTTCTTATAATAATGCATGGATAAGAAATGATATTGACCAGTTCATCTATAAAAAATTAAATGAAGAAAAGTTAACTTTTTCTGAAGAAGCTGATAAGTCCACTTTGCTGCGAAGAGTAAGCCTTGATTTAACCGGACTTCCTCCCAATGAAACTATTGCAAAAAAATTCCTGGATGATCATTCGGAAAAAGCCTATGAAAATTTAGTTGATGATTTATTGTCTTCTCCCCGTTATGGTGAAAGATGGACATCCCTGTGGCTTGATCTTTCCCGTTATGCAGATACCCGTGGTTACGAAGCAGACCGCAGCCGCAATATCTGGAAATACCGTGATTGGCTCATTAATGCTTTTAATGCCGATAAACCCTATAATGATTTTTTAATAGAACAACTTGCCGGTGATTTAATGCCCAATCCGGATGATGCTAAATATATTGCCACTTCTTTTCACCGTAATACAATGACTAATGATGAGGGTGGTACAGAGAATGAAGAGTTCAGAACTGCGGCTGTGCTTGACCGGGTAAACACAACCTGGAGTGCATTAATGGGTACCACTTTCAATTGTGTGCAATGCCATAGTCATCCTTATGATCCATTTAAACATGAGGAGTATTATAAATTCATGGCTTTTTTTAATAACAGCCGTGATGAGGATACACAATCTGAATACCCGGT
>JAYSTT010000060.1:0-4380 GCA_043719495.1 Ferruginibacter sp.
CTCACACCGCCTCTTGTATTAAAAAATACCAAATCGCCTTCTGCTAAATTTTCTTTTGAAATTTTTTCGCTTTGGCCATATTGTGCCCTTGCCGTTCGGTCTAATGTAATCCCAAAAGCTGTATTTAACAAAATGCTGGTTAAAGCACTACAGTCTATTCCTTTTTTGGTTGTGCCGCCATACCTATAGCGAGTAGCCCACCAATCCTCAATTGCCTCATACAGTTTAAAATTACTGATCAATTCAACTTCCATATCCATTATCTGGGCATACTTGAATTGTAGAGAAGAGCAGGTTTCAATAGCTGATCCGGAATAGCCTGATTCAACTTTGATAGTAGTTTTTGAAACTTCTGGTATAACTGGCTTTTTTACCGGAACTGCCCATAAATCAGTTTCAGCAATTGCACGGCTTTCACGCTTTATTTCAATGCCTTCAATGAATTGTACTGATTTTTTTTGCTGAATACCAAACTTAACTGAATTAACATCGGTTTGAGCTTTAACGGAAATTGATGTTCCTGAAAAGATGCCAACGGCAACAGAAACAAAAAATAAATTTTTCATACGTAAACTTGGGGTTTAAGCGTATGTACAACTTAATCTTGTGTTCTTTGGTCGTCTGATTGTTCTTAAATTACGCTGTTTATCTAGTCCTATCTTTAAACCTTGTCCTACAAACTGATTAATAAATAAATTTTTCTTATGCCCCGCAAAGTTACGCCCCAATGCCGGCATATACAAGCTTTTATAAAACTTAGTTGTTAATGTATTCATTCTCAATAAACTAAATTTTTATTGGCTTGTGGATAAAACGCCAATGCCTGCCATTTTATTGTAACCGATATTTGCAGAAAATGACGAATATTGGATGGAAATATTGAGTGTGGCAATAGCTGTGCAACAAGATTGTTTACAATTTGAAAATATTCGATATTTAATATTAAAACATTCGGTATACCATGAAGTTTTCTCACCTACACGTTCACACACAATTTTCTTTATTAGATGGTGCTGCCTCTATTAAAAACCTATATAAAAAAGCCATTGCAGATGGTATGCCAGCTGTTGCCATCAGCGATCATGGTAATATGTTTGGCGTTTTTGAATTTGTAAAAGAAGCTCACAATCATAAAAATGCAGATGGTACACTTAAAATAAAACCTGTTGTAGGGTGTGAATTTTATATCACCGCCGACAGGCACCGTAAAAGCTTTAGTAAAGAAGAAAAAGATCCCCGTCATCATCAAATTCTTTTAGCAAAAAATGAAATTGGATATAAAAATTTAGTAAAACTTACCTCATTGGGATACATTGAAGGCATGTACAGCAAATATCCACGGATTGATAAGGAACTTATTCATAAATATCATGAAGGATTAATTGCCACCACCTGTTGCCTTGGCGCATTGGTTCCTCAAACCATATTAAAAAAAGGTGAAGAAGAAGGTGAAAATGAATTTAAATGGTGGCTAAATATTTTTCAGCAGGATTATTATGTGGAACTGCAACGCCATGGTATTCCTGACCAGGAAAAAGTAAATGAGGTATTACTAAGATTTGCAAAAAAGTATAATGTAAAAGTAATAGCAAGCAACGACAGCCATTATGTAGACCAAAGCGATTACAATGCACATGACATTTTACTCTGTATAAACACCGGAGAAAAACAGGCCACTCCAAAATGGAGTGAGTTTGCTGATGATGATGTTTTAGTTAAGAACAGGCGTTTTGCATTTCCCAACGACCAGTTTTATTTGAAGAGTACAGCAGAAATGACAAAAGTGTTTGAAGATCTGCCACAAGCAATTGATAATACCAATGAAATTGTTGATAAAATTGATGTGCTGGATCTAAAAAAGGAAATCCTTTTACCTTTTTTTGAAGTACCTGCCAGCTATAAATCGCAAGATGATTATTTAGAACACTTAACCTGGAGTGGTGCTAAGAACAGATATAAAATTCTTACCCCTGAAACTGAAGAACGATTGCAATTTGAATTAGGTGTTATTAGAAAAATGGGGTTTGCCGGCTACTTTTTAATTGTAAGTGATTTTATAAAACATGGCAGGGATATCGGTGTTTTTATTGGTCCCGGCCGAGGTTCTGCTGCAGGAAGTGCAGTGGCCTATTGTATTGGCATTACTAATATTGACCCCATAAAATACAATTTGCTATTTGAAAGGTTTCTTAACCCAGAGCGGAAGAGCATGCCGGATATTGATACGGATTTTGATGATGATGGAAGGCAAAAAGTAATTGATTATGTGGTACAGAAATATGGGAAAAACCAGGTAGCGCAAATTATCACTTATGGTACCATGGCTGCTAAAAGCAGTATTGCAGATGTGGCCAGGGTAATGGATTTGCCACTTCCGGAGAGCAGGCTTTTATCAAAATTAGTTCCCGAAAGGCCGGGCATTAATTTAAAAAGATTATTGCATGCCCCGTTTACTATAAAAGAATCAAAAGGTGATGAAAAATCTTTAGAAGAAAAGGAAGCACTGCAGGCTGATGATTTAGAAGCAGTAAAACAATTAAGAGCCATTTATGCTGGCACCGATTTGCGAAGTACGATATTACATGAAGCAGAAATTTTAGAAGGTTCAGTCCGTAACACCGGCATACATGCATCTGCTATCATCATTGCACCCAAAGATCTTACAGAATTATTACCAGTTGCCACTTCTAAAGAAAGTGAATTATGGCTTACTCAAATTGAGGGTAATTCTATTGAAGAAGCAGGCGTAATTAAAATGGATTTTCTGGGTTTAAAAACACTCAGCATTTTAAAAACTGCACTTTCCCTTATAAAGAAAAACCATGGAGTGGAAATTGAGATTGATGCCATTCCATTAGACGATGAAAAAGCATATCAACTTTATCAGCAGGGCGATACCAATGGAACTTTTCAGTTTGAAAGTGCCGGTATGCAAAAATATTTAAGAGAACTGAAGCCCGATAAGTTTGACGATTTAATTGCAATGAACGCTCTATACAGGCCGGGACCAATGAGTTATATACCGGAGTATATAGACCGTAAGCATGGTAAAAAACAGGTGGAGTATGATTTGCCTGATATGGAAGAACACCTGAAAGAAACCTATGGTATCACAGTTTACCAGGAGCAGGTAATGTTGCTTTCACAAAAATTGGCAGGCTTTAGTAAAGGTGACGCAGACGTTTTGCGTAAGGCAATGGGTAAAAAACAAATTGCCATATTGAATAAGATGAAGGCTCAATTTATTAAGGGTGCCTCATCCAAAGGCCATGCGGCAGAAAAGTTAGAAAAAATATGGACGGATTGGGAAGCCTTTGCACAATATGCTTTCAATAAATCTCATAGTACCTGTTATGCTTTTGTTGCCTATCAAACCGCTTATTTAAAAGCCCACTACCCCAGTGAATACATGGCTGCAGTACTAAACCATGCAGGAAGTATTGATAAGATCACTTTCTATATGGAAGAATGTAAACGCATGGGATTAACAGTACTTGGCCCGGATATAAATGAAAGCCAAAATGGTTTTGCGGTGAATACAAAAGGAGAAATTCGTTTTGGCTTTAGCGGATTAAAAGGCGTAGGCGAAAAAGCTATTGAAGACATTATTATTGAAAGAGACAAACACGGTGCTTTTAAAACCATTTTTGATCTGGCCAAGCGTTGCAATCAAAAATCTTTAAATAAAAAATCAATGGAAAGCCTTGCATATAGCGGTGCTTTTGATTGCTTTAAAGATATAATCCGTGCACAATATTTTTACCAGGCCCCGGGTGATGTTTCTGGCCTTGAAAAGATCATCAGGTTTGGCAATGTGTTTCAATCACAAACTATTAATGCTTCTAATACCTTGTTTGGCGATTTGGCCATGCCTGAAATATCTACCCCAAAATTATCCATTTGTGAACCATGGCCCTTAGTACAACAATTAGATTATGAAAAAGAAGTAACCGGCATGTACATCAGCGGCCATCCTTTAGATAACTATAAATTTGAATTAAAGCATTATAACATTACTTCACTGGCCGATTACATAGAGTTTAAAAACAGCGTAAACAGTAACCCAAATCCGGCAAAACAGTTTCGGGTGGCCGGCCTGGTAATAGATGCTGCACATCGCCTGACCAAAACAGGTAAAAACTTTGGTATACTTACCATTGAAGACTTTACCGGTAAAGCTGAATTTATGATGTGGAGTGAAGACTATGTAAAATACCAGAACTATTTAGAAAAAGGTATGATTGTACTGGTGGAAGGTGGTTTTAAACAACGCTACAACAGTACAGAATATCAGTTTAACCTGAGCAGGATTCATTTACTGGAAACAGTAAAAACCAATTTAACCAAACAGGTAATTATTGATGTACAGCCGCAATTTAT
>JAYSTT010000591.1:0-5513 GCA_043719495.1 Ferruginibacter sp.
ATTTAAAAATAAGTTTTATTTAATACTTTTAAATTACTTTTTAAGAAATCAGAATTATCCGGGCTTCATAACTGCCTTTACAGAAGAAAAAATCAAAAAACCGAAGTAAAACTAAATTTTAACAGATAGAAAGTCTAAGCAATACGAATCAATATCACTCTACTTTCATAAGGTTATACCGGTATGGCACCAAATTACACCAAATGCCAGTTTAATTACAAGTTTATATACCCAATGGCGAATACCTAAATGCAAAGCTGACCAAAAACAGTATTCTATATGATTTTGACCAGCTATATTTTTCATTAATTTACCTTACTTTAACTTTCATAAAAATGTTTTTACATGAAAAAATATTTAATTTTCTTCCTGATGGCTTTATCATGTACTGCTGCATTAGCCCAAAGTATTGAGGATGCAAAAAAGATGTTGTACTATGAAAGATATAAATCAGCCATTAAAATACTGGAGCCAATGGTAAATGCTTCCGGTGCTAATACTGATGCAGCCTACTGTCTGGCAGAAGCTTATTTACAGATGTCAAAACCAAATATTGAAAAGGCCAGAAGTATTATTAATAAAGCATTACAATCAAATACAGGTAATGGATTTTTAACAGCAGCCCAGGGGCAGATAGCCTTTGGCAACAGTACAAAGAAAAATATCCCGACCAGATATATAATTATACCAATCTTATTAAATGCAATGAAGCATTGGATACCAGTTTGCAACTTGGTCTTACTGTACCTCATTACGAAAGCATGGTAGCATTTGCAAACAGAGATACTGTAAAATATAAGTCGCAATTGGTTAACAGCCTTTATAAAATACTGGTATATAATTCCTGAAGTGAGATAGCTTTAACTTTAGAAAGAATACCCTTTCAAATACCGCTTTTATTTTTTATATTGTTTATCTAAACCAAAATTTTTTATATGAAAAAAATGATCATCGCTGCCCTGGTGGGTGGCATTATTCTTTTTGTATGGCAGTTTCTCACCTGGGGGTTATTAAACCTTCATGAGGCACAGCAAAAATATACTCCAAAACAAGACAGTATATTGGCCTACCTGGGAACACAGTTTATTGAAGACGGCGCATATATGATGCCAACCTTTGCACCGGGCACATCAAGAGACGAAATGGAAAACCAAATGAAAGTTACGGAAGGAAAGCCCTGGGCCCAGGTTGTATATCATAAAAGCCTGCCAGGTATGAGTAAGATGTATACGAATATGGGCCGCAGCCTGGTTGTTGATTTTGTTATTGTATTGTTGCTATGCTGGCTGTTGACTAAAATACCTTCGCCTTCATTTGGCACTGTTTTCCTTGGCACAATTGGCACAGGCATCATAATCTTTCTTAATGCCCCTTATACGATGCATATATGGTATGGCAGCTTCGATTTGATGGCACACTTTACGGATGCGCTGCTGGCATGGGGAGTTACCGGCCTTTGGTTGGGATGGTGGCTAAGGCGAAAGAAATAAAATGGAAGAGAGAAAAAGAAATAGTTAGCAGGCAGCATTTTACCTGCCTGCTTTTATCTTTTGCCAAGTACTTTAAAGGAAATTAACAGTATCAAAGTTTTTCAGCTGCCTATATGATTGGTTTAAATTTTTATAAAGTGAGCCGGCTAAATATTCTGTATGGATATATTTAAAAAAGTACTTGCATTTAATTTTTTATTGGGTTAATTTTATAATAGCTCTTTTTTAACTCTTTAAATTATACTATATGAATCTACTCGAAAAATTTGAATATTGGGGCGACAGGCATCACCCAAAATGGCTGGATATTATTCGTATTGTTTTAGGTATCTTCCTTTGCTATAAAGGGATTGATTTTCTCCGTAATAACAGCAACCTCATCAGCGTGATGAAAAGTAATTCTCCCTTTAGTTCATTTATGATTATTTTGGTAGGCCATTATGTAACCTTTGCACATATACTGGGTGGTTTATTTTTAACAATTGGCATGTTTACCCGTGCCGCATGTCTGATACAAATACCTGTTTTGACAGGTGCAATTATTTTTGTAAACATTAATGCAACCAAAGATGCTTTCAGTCCTTATTCCGAATTATTTTTATCAATTATTATTTTATTATTACTTATTTATTTTTTAATAATCGGTAACGGCCCCCTTTCAGTAAAAATGCCTCCTGAGGAGCATTTAAAAGAGCATGAAGGTTATATAAACAGAGTAAAAGAAAGTCAGAAAATATAGGATCCGTTTTTAATCCTTAGTTTATATAAGCTACTCAATGGGGTTTCGCAAACAATATTTTATTTTTACTAATATCCTTTTGGCGAAACCCCGGTGCAAAGAGTTTATTTTTAATGACTCTACTAATAAGAAGTTCATCAGTAACAGTTTTCAGGCTCAACTAAGTTATTCTTAGGGGCCTTACTTAATAGATTATTTAACTATTGTGTTAGCAGCTAAAACACAGTTAGTTGATAGTGCCCCATCCCGTTTTGCTAATACAACTTTGCAATTATGATGATAATAGTCATATTATTTTCCTCAACTGCTGTATGCCTTTAAAAAAATAAATAATATGCTAATACATTTTTTATTTCCCTTTTTCTGTAGTGTTATAGTTGCGGTGCTGTTAACCTATTTTTTTAAATGAAGAAGGTCCGTGCCTTTTAATGGAATATTGTATTTTTTTGCCATCATCTTTTTATTTACTGCAGCATTGAGTCTTATATTAGCTCCCATTGGCCCAATGTATAAAAATTTACCCTGGCTGTGCATTATTGCAATAGGGTTACTCATAATGTTACTAATTGCTGAATTACTTCCGCATCATGAAAAAGCAGTTACTGTAAAAGGAAAATTTCCAAATAATGAAAATGATATTGATGAAGAAATACTGGAAAAGGAATTTGGTATTATCATCTTTATTATTTTACTTATTCGTGTAGCTGGTATTATTTATGTATTAGTCAGCCCTCCTGACCAGTTTAAAATTACTTTTTAATTTTTGTAAACCGGTAAGGTAATGGGCTATAATTTATTGTTGTGTTTTTATAAAATGCCTGTTTTAAAAAAGCAGTAAAAGAAAAACTTGCGGGATGCCGGATATAATTTAGTGCTTATTATTTTCAATAAAAATTGCAATTTCAGCTACAATTTTTGAGAAATAAAAATAAGCTGTAGAATGTGCACATTGCATTTCAAACTTTTCTGGCCTGGAATAAATCTCCCAAAGAATTTGTTGATATTTAAATGGTACTACCTGGTCATAAAGGCTGATAAACTGTTTAATATGTTTCGCTTTGCAATGATGCCCCAGGTAAACCTGGTCCGAAATTGCCCAAACTTTGTTTAAGTCAGATTCATCTAATCCTTTCTTTTTTATATCTTTTTTTACTGATTTTGTAAGTTTACCGTCCCAGGTAATACTTCCTAAAGTTGCCCCGGTTATAATAGGGAAATAAAAATCAACTTCTTTAATATTTAATGCAATCCCTGTTTGAAGCCCTCCGCTACTCATACCAATAACCCCTATATATTTATACTTACTTTTAAAATAATCAATTAAAAACTGAATTTCCGAAACAAATTGCCGGAAATTCATAATGGTAAAAAAAACATTGTCACTGATAAATAACTCACCGGAATAAAAACCTTTTGGAGTTCTTGCCTGATGAAATGGTTTGGTTAATAAACAGGCATTAATGCCTTTGGCTAACAACTTTTTTGAAAATCCAATTTCAGCATTTAAATTAGGTCGGGCCCAGCCGGGAGCAAATAATAAAATGGTATCCGATTGTTTATCATTTGAAAATAAATCAAAATAAGCTATATTATTTTCTTCCCATTTTGTTTTAAAAGGTGATGGATAAGAATATCTTGAGTAAAAATCCTTTTCTACATTAAAAGTTTTTTTTATCCCCGACCATTCCGGTCTGTCTCCTTCTGAAAAAAAAAGTTGGGGGGCATCAAAAAATTGCTTCGAATAATCGAAAAATTCCTGAGGTGAATATTTTACATTATCAAAATAATCATCCTCATAGATTACTGAACAAGGCTTTTTATTGGTTAAAAGTCTATGTGAATTATCAAACAGCAGCGATGCATATTTATAGAAATAATTCATTATGTCCTATTTAATTTTTACCAACGCTGATGCAATATCTGCTATGTCTAAATATAAAACAATTAAAATTGTAAGATACCAGAGTCATGGTTGAGCCACGAACTCAGGCGAGGTAGGTAATAACAAGATGTATAACAAATATATTGCAAAGCTGCATTGGACATCCAAAAACTCAACGTGAACGTAAATACATAAATTATAATAGTCTTTTAATAAGCAATTCAACTACTTTGAATACCCTACCAATTTTATTATTTATTTCGGTTTATAACAGACTAGCCTGGGCGTTGAACACCTGATTCAGCTTAAGGCTTATGGTGATTTTAAAAAATCCAGTATCAGTTTATTCAACTCCGCCGGCTTTTCAATGTTCAGCATATGGGCAACATCTTTCATCACTACTCTCCGGGATTGAGCAATATGTTTTTCCAAATAGGCAGAGCTGGCAGTAATGTAAGGAAGATCTTTATCTCCATCTATAATAAGAACTGGTACTTTTATTGAACCTAAACTTTCTATAGCGGGTGGGTGGCGCTGCAATAATGGCCAGCTTTCCATTTTATGCAACCTCAAATTTGCCATTGTTGTTTTGTATATAAATTGAGCTACCGGCGATTTTAAACTATCTCCCTTGCGGTACACCCCCTCTGCCCATGCTTTGGTAAATTCTTTGGCTGCCCCAGCAGTATCTCTTGCTTCAAGCGCCTTTTTAAAACGTGGCCACCAATCCATGCTTACAGAATCTATAGAAAATTTTTCATCATACCCAACCACACCTGAAGAAATCAGGATGGCTTTTTTTATTTTTTGCGGATAAGCAATAATAAAATCCTGTGCTACTGAAGCTCCCATCGACAGGCCCGCAATAGAAACTTTTTGTACGTGCAAACTATCTAACAGTATTTTAATAATATCCTGCACCAGCAATGTGGTATCGCTGCCTGAGGTTTTTCCGTGATAGGGCAGATCTATAGTTATCACTTCATAATCTGTCGACAGGGCTTTTACCTGATCATTCCACATGTTATGATCCTGAAGTCCTGCATGTAACAACAGCACTACATCCCCTTTACCCACCCGCTCGTAATATACCTGTAGGTTTCCAGCTTTTATGGTTCCTGTTTTTAATTCCTGTTGCCCCAAATTGCAGGATATCCCGATAAAGAGAACAGGAAATAAAATAACAGCAAAAAGCTTTTTCATCTATCTAATGTAAAAAATAAAACTGGCAAATAATAATTTTTGGATGTTATAACCGGTTTTAACAACAAAGTTACACCAATAGCAAAACCATTAATGTGCTTATACCATCTTTATTTCATAAGTAGTCCGAAGGACTGCGTTGAAATATTAGATGGTATTATGCCGACAGAAAAACTATTGGACTATTTATAGTGTATAG
>JAYSTT010000592.1:0-34261 GCA_043719495.1 Ferruginibacter sp.
ATTAAATCTACCCAGGCTACCGTGGTAAGTGGTGGATTAATGATTTTGTTTTTATTTGTGGGTAATGGATTTTTAAAAATTTTGGGCCTTGATGTAAAAAGTTTTGCGGTTGCTGGCAGTATTATAATTTTTATATTGGGATTAGAAATGATATTGGGGATGGAATTTTTTAAACCCGACAGTAATAATGCAAAAAGCGGAAGTGTAGTACCCATTGCATTTCCCTTAATTGCGGGTAGCGGAACGCTAACAACCATAATGAGTTTAAAAGCCAATTATGCGGATATTAATATTTTGCTGGGCATTTTAATTAACTGTGTTATTATATACATTGTATTAAAATCTTTAAAGTGGATAGAGAAATTTTTAGGGCCAAATGGAATGGCAGTAGTGCGTAAATTTTTTGGCGTAATATTATTAGCTATAGCTGTAAAAATATTTGGAAGTAATATTGTAAAATTTGGACGATGAAATTGTTAACTGGTTAATTAGTTTATTCTTATAGATACAAAAACGGTTTAGTTAACAGCATACTTATTAATCAACCAAATAACTAAAAGGCCTTGTAGTACAATGGATAGTATAAGAGTTTCCGAAGCTCCAGATCCAGGTTCGATTCCTGGCAAGGCCACATGTTTGAAGCAGGATTTATAAATGATACTGATTTTGACAAAATCATTTTAAAAGATGTAACAGCAAATACATCAGTTGAAATTATTCCCTCCTGTGGTGCCCTACTGCATGCATTTACTGTTTTCAATAATGATAAACTGATGAATGTAATTGATGGCTATGATAATAAAGCAGATTTTAATAATAATGTAACGGCAAAAGGTTTTAAAAGCTGCAAGCTATCTCCATTTGCCTGCCGTATAAATAATGCTGCCTATAACTTTGGCGAAAAAAAATATACTGTAGAAAAATTTTTACTCAATGGAAGCGCCTTGCATGGTTTACTGTATGATGCTGCTTTTACTGTAACTGAAACCCGGGCCGATAAAAATGCTGCAGTTGTTACATTAAAATATCATTATACAGGAATTGATAAAGGGTATCCTTTTAAATATACCTGTACAATTATTTATGAATTAAAAAAAGAAAATTCGTTAACCATTACCAGCACCATCACCAATGATGATGAAGGCTTGATACCTATGCAGGATGGCTGGCATCCCTATTTTAGTTTTGGTGGAAGTATTGATGATTTACAATTAGAATTTCAAAGTACAGCCATGGTGGAATTTAATAAGGACTTGGTGCCAACAGGAAAATTACTGCCTTACCAGGAATTCGGGTCTCTTGAAAAAATAGGTAGTACAGCATTTGATAATTGCTTTATTGTAAATTTTGCAGAGTGTCAACCCATGTGTGTATTAAGAGATCCATCAAAAAAAATACAGTTGGAAATATATCCGGACAAAACCTATCCGTATCTGCAGATTTATACTCCACCGCATCGTAAAAGTATTGCTATTGAAAACCTTAGCGCTGCACCAGATGCTTTTAATAACGGGATGGGATTACAAGTGTTAGGCCCCGGCTCATCAACAAGTTTTACAACAACTTATAAGCTTACTTCTTTACCTTAGTTAGATGAATAGTATTGCAACAAATGTTTTAAATGTTTTCAACAAAAAATTTTCTACTGCGCCTGAAATATATTATTCCCCCGGCCGTATTAATTTAATTGGTGAGCATATTGATTATAATGATGGCTATGTAATGCCTGCGGCTATAAACAAAGGCGTTTATTATGCTGTCGCCCCCAATCACACGGACACAATAAATTTTTATGCTTTAGATTTTGATGAATCACTTTCAATAAAGATTGATGAAATAAAAAGCATCGATAACTGGAAAAATTATGTGTTGAGTGTGGTAAACGAATTTATATTGATGGGTAAAACAGTAGAAGGGTTTAATTGTGTTTTTGGCGGGGATATTCCACGTGGTAGTGGTATGAGTTCATCCGCTGCAGTGGAAGGCGGATTGGCATTTGCCCTGAATGATATTTTTAATTTTGGGTTAACCCGTGTGGAGCTGGCTTTACTTTGCCAGCGTGCCGAACATAATTTCCCCAACGTAAAATGTGGCATCATGGATATGTATGCCAATTTGAATGGGAAAAAAGACCATGTTATTTTACTGGATTGTAAAAACATTACGCATGAATATTTTCCAATACCATTAAATGGTTACAAAATTGTTTTGCTCAATAGTAAAGTACATCATTCGCTTGCAAGTGGCGAATATAATTTGCGCCGTACAAGATGTGAAGAAGGTTTGGGTATTTTAAAAAAGGAGCTGGGAGTACAATCATTCAGAGATATAAAAAGCGCAGCTGATGTAGCATTGCATAAAGATAAAATGGCCCCTGAGGTTTATGCCTGCTGTAAATATGTGGTGGAAGAAATTGCCCGTACAAAAAAAGCTGCTGAACTATTACAGCAAAATGATTTAATGGGTTTTGGCAAACTGATGTATGCTACTCATGAAGGCTTAAGCAAACTTTACGATGTTAGCTGTACTGAGTTAGATTTTTTGGTAGAGCAGGCAAGAGCCTGCGAAAATGTAATAGGTGCAAGGCTGTTGGGTGGCGGCTTTGGTGGTTGCACCATTAATATTATAAAGGAGGATGCGATTGATAAATTTATTACTCAAACAAGTGTTGCTTATCAAAAACAATTTAATATTGAGTTGGAAGCTTATGTAATGGAGATAAGTGATGGGGTTTCAAAAATTGGTTAATATTTTTAATTAAAGACCCCTGAACAGCTTTTGTAAAAAATTCAATAAAGATTTATTTTACAATAATGCGGAGCCCAATAAAATTCAACATGGATTTAACGACAGGTACAAAAATATTTATACCTTGATATAAATCTTCTTCCTGTCCAGCAGCCATGCAAAAAACCACATCATGGTAATAAAGCATAAAGCATAAATTAGAGAACCGATATTGGGCAGTGATGGGAAGATTGGTTTGCAAATATGTTCGTAAAACCAACTGAATGGTGAATGGAATTTAGGTTTGCCATCGTCAGTAAAACCATTATTAATTCTTATTAATCCTATCAACCGGGGCAATATGCCGCTCATAGCAAAAATGAATAAAGCATTTTTTCCAAACACATCAAAAAAGCGGCTCCATAAACCTTTGTTGTTTTTAAATTCTATCATATGAATCATCACTGATAAAATTAACAGGGCAAGACCAGTAGTATAAATTGAATAGCTGCTGGTCCATATTTTTTTGTTTATAGGAAAAACCATATCCCAGCAAAACCCTGCAAAAACTAATACACAACCAGCCACAAACAAACCATTCAACATTTCTTGCGTTTTACCTTTCTGTATAATATAATTGCCCACTAAATAACCTAATACAACCTGAACAATTGCAGCAAAAGTACTCATCAGGCCTTCGGGGTCAAAGGCAATGCCTTCGCCATGATACATATGGCTTTCACCTAACAGGCTTTTATCAATGGTTGTTCCAAACCAACCGGTAATACTAAAGGGATCGGATGGGTTTGCAGCCACACACAAAAACCAATAGAATAATAAAATAAATGCACTGGCAATAAAAGCCCCTCTTACTTTTAAATAATGCACCAGTACCGATGCAAAAAAATAACTGATTGCAATACGCTGCAACACGCCAAATATGCGAAGGTTTTCAAATGGCTTACCGACAATATTTCCGGCGTCATCATATTTAATAAACGGAAACCAGTTTAAAAATAAACCTATTATAAAAATAATGATGGTTCTTTTTATAATTTTTTGCCAAAAGGTACTTTCTCCTGCTGCCTCTAATTTGGGCATTACAAAAGCCATGGCGTTACCTACAGCAAATAAAAAAAATGGAAAAACTAAATCGGTGGGTGTACAGCCATGCCAGCTTGCATGTTCCAGCGGGGGAAATATATGTCCCCAACTGCCGGGATTATTTACCAGAATCATCAGCGCCACAGTGGCTCCACGAAAAACATCGAGTGAATAAAAGCGTTGGTTCATGCAATCGGGTTTTGAAAAAGGAAGTTAATCAAATTCTTTCACTCAACTCTAACCAGCGCATTTCTTTTTCATCTAACAATGCCACAATTTCTCCAATTCTTGCAGCAGCTTTTTGTAAGTCTTCAAAGTTTAAACTGCCGACGTTCATTTTTTCTTCAAGTAATGATTTTTCTTTTTGCAGTGCAGGTATTTCTTTCTCTACCGTTTCAAACTCGTGTTTTTCTTTAAAGGATAATTTTTTTGGTTCGTTGTTGTTTTTTTGTTTTACTATAACTTCTTCTGTAACGGGAGCTTTTTCTGCAACTACTTCATAACCGGTAAATTTTTCGTTGGCCAGTGCTTCCCGATATTGGCTGTAATTGCCTGGAAAATCTTTTATCACCCCATCGCCCTCAAATGCAAATAAATGATCTACCATACGATCCATAAAATACCTGTCGTGGCTTACAATTAAAATACAACCGGGAAAATCCAATAAAAATTCTTCCAGTGTTCTTAAAGTTTGTAAATCCAAATCGTTGGTAGGCTCATCTAAAATTAAAAAGTTTGGGTTTACAAATAATACACTTAATAAATGTAGCCTTCTTCTTTCACCACCACTTAATTTGCTCAGCGGTGTATATTGCTGCTCTGCGCTAAAACCAAATTTTTCCATAAACTGGCTGGCACTAATTTTACTGCCATCTGCCAAAGGAAAAAATTCCGCAAAATCTTTTACATATTCTATTGCCCGTTTATCTTCCTTATATTTTAATCCTTCCTGGTCAAAATTGCCAAAAACCACAGTATCACCATGATTAATTTTACCACTGTCTGGTTTTTCCTGGTGTAATGCAATTTTTAAAAAGGTAGATTTGCCCACACCATTCTTTCCAACAATTCCCACCCGCTCGCCTCTTTTAAATGTATAGTCAAATCCCTTTATTAATACTTTATCGCCATAGCTTTTATTTATTTTTTTCATCTCCAGAATCTTTCCACCCAGCCTGGTCATTTTTACCTGCAAACTTACTTCTGCATCTTCTTTTTTAAGGCTTACCCTTTCTTCTACTACTGCAAATGCATCCTGCCGGCTTTTGCTTTTGGTGGTTCTTGCCTTGGGTTGTTTACGCATCCATTCCAGTTCTTTTCTAAAAATGTTTTTATCTTTTTGTAGTTCGCTGGCCTGCACATCCTGCCGTAAGCTCTTTTGTTCTAAAAAATAATCGTAATCGCCTTTATAGGTAAATATTTTTTCTTCATCCATTTCTAATATTTCATTACAAACGGCATCTAAAAAATAGCGGTCATGCGTTACCAAAAGCAAGGTTACTTTTTGCGCACTCAAATAATCTTCCAGCCATTCAATCATGCTTACATCCAAATGGTTGGTGGGTTCATCCAATATCAGCAAACATTTGCCTTCATGCAATTGCATTTCAATTAAAGACTGTGCCAATGCAACTCTTTTGCGTTGGCCACCACTTAAATTTTTAATGGGTTCATTCAGGTGATGCAGATTAAGCTTTCCTAAAATTTGTTTTAGTTCGCTTTCAAAATTCCAGGCATTCAGTTCATCAACACGGGACATCAGATCGGTTAGTTTATCAATATCATCAGGTGTTTCTTCCAGGCATAACTCGTATTCTTTAACCACTTTTACCACCGGGTTATCTAATCGCAGCACATTATCCCAAATGCTTTTTTCTTCTTCAAAGTGAGTATCCTGTTGCAGCATAATTACTTTAATATCTTTATGCACCCATACCGTTCCGCTATCGGCATGATCGAGCCCGGCAATTATTTTTAACAAAGTAGACTTGCCACTGCCATTTCGGGCCACAAAAGCAATTTTATCACCTTCCTCCACATAAAAGCTGATATTTTTAAAAAGTGTTCGTATTCCAAACGATTTACTGATATTTTCAACTGAAGCGTAATGCATAGCCTGCAAAGGTAACTTAGGATTTTAGATTGACGATTGTTGATTTTAGATTTATAAAGTTATTTTTGCTTAAATACTGCTTGAAAAAAATAATTTATAACCTACAAGATATATTGCATGCAGGCAGGGTTGGTTTTTAAATATTGGTATATTAAGATTTGCAGATACCTGTTTAAAAAAAAATACCTTACAATAATGTCGGGCCCGTTAAGCGGTTATCAGTGGCCAACTGGCAGAAGTTATGAATATATTATAGGCAATTATGAGCCAGATGATGTACTTAAAGCATTTTGCTCCTGGCTTACTCCTACAGCTGTTTTTTATGATGTTGGCAGTAATATTGGTTATTATTCTTTTATAGCCAATACATTTATCAGCTCCGGAAAAATTTACGCTTTTGAACCCACTGCATTTAATAATGATTTATTTAAAGAGTTGTTGATGCTGAATGAAAAACTATTGGTTAAAAATAATATTGAATTAAGAGAATTCGCCATTGCTGATACTGAAAAAGAAGTACCCTTTTCCAGCAATAAAAACTTTGCAGAGGGAAATACATATGTTACCGGCCCAAAAATATATACTGGAGAAAAAATAATAGTGAAGTGTTATTCAATTGATAAACTGATAGAAATGGGTTATGAAGTGCCTGATATTATTAAAATTGATATTGAAGGAGCCGAGTATGACGCTTTGATTGGTGCAGCAAATACGCTGAAAAAATTTAAACCCAATCTTTTGCTGGCAACCCATAATTGTATTGTCCCAGGCATTAGGGAGAAGTGTATTGCTTATCTTGAAGAGCTGGGTTATGTGTTGAAGCACACTGGTTATCATAATAAAGCAATGGCGGGGTTAGATGATTATCTTGCAGTGCACAAAGAAAAAATGGAGTATGGTTTATAAACTGCGTTTATACAATGCCAGAATTTAGAAAAAGACTTATAATAAATTTTATGTCGCTGGGTTTTCAGCAGGGCATTGCCATCTTTTTTCCATTACTTATTTTCCCCTATTTATTAAGAGTTTTAGGCATTAGCGGTTTTGGCGTTTTTACACTTATACAAACGGGTATCATGTATTTTGATTTGTTAATTGCTTTTGGTTTTGGGTTAACGGCAACTCAGCGTATTGCCAAAAGCAATGGTAATTTGGAAATGGAAAGAAAAGTAATTGTATCTGTCTATTATATTAAACTACTGTTATTTGCATTAAGCCTTACCGGAATATTGATTGCTGTATTATTTATACCTTACCTGCAGCAAAATGTTTTACTGATAGCATTTGTTGCAGTATATCTTTTTGGTAACCTGCTTTTTCCTGATTGGTATTTCCTTGGTATACAGCAAATGAAAAACTGTACAGCAGTTACACTTATTTCCAAATTAATTTCATTGGCGCTTATTATTATATTGGTAAAACGGCAAAATGATATTGATATGGCTTTCTTTGCCTTAGCTGCAGGTAATATAATGGCAGGTATATTTGGTTTTGTTTTGTTACAAAATAAAATAAAAGGAGGGCTTAAAATTCCTGACAAAAATTTTATAAAAGAATTATTTAAAGAAAGCAGTTATGTTTTTGCAAGTATTATCCTGGCTCCGTTTTATTCATCTGTAAATATTTTTATCCTGCAGTTTTTTGCAACTCCTCTAATTGTGGGCTCTTACTCAATAGCGCTAAAAATATTTAATGCGGTAAGTATGATTACAAATGTAGTAAACAGTACTTTCTTTCCACATCTTTCTCATTTGTATGCCTTATCAACTGCTGCGTATAAAAAAAGTGTACATAACCTTACAGCGGTAATTGCTGCAGGTTTTTTGTTTCTTTCTGTGCTTCAGTTTTTTTTAGCCGGATTTGTAATTCAATTATTAGTTGGAAAAAATAGTGGAGAAGATATTTCATATGCTGTATCTATATTGCAGATTATGAGTATTGCTTTATTTTTTTCACCGTTTGTTTCTTTCTTTTTTCAGCAAATGATAATACAGGAACAAAAAAAACAAGCTATAAAAAATATTACAATTGCTGTTATATTTAATTTTATCAGCGCCTGTTTACTGGCATATTTTTTTAGCGGAATTGGTATGGCTGTAAATATGTGCCTGGTAGTTTTGGTAATTTGTTTGTTAAATGCTTATTCAGTAAATAAAAATCTAAAACATTCTGCTACCTGATATTAGCGATAGTGAAAAAATAAAATTACTTATTCTTACCCCCACTTTGGAATGTGGTGGATCGGAAAAGTATGTTTCGCTTTTGAGTAATAATATCAACACTCAAAAATTTGCAGTTACATTGGCTGTTTTAAATAATGCCCATTCTTTTTATACCATCAATTCCAGCGGTATAGAATTGGTTGATTTAAAAGTAAAGCATGCCCGTAACTCAATATTTAAAATACTTGCATTGGTAAAAAGTAAAAGGCCTGATATTATTTTCTCTACATCAAACCATCTTAACTTATACCTTGCTTTATTTAAATGGCTTCTTCCCGAAAAGACAATTATTATTGCCCGTGAATCCAGTGTGGTAAGCATTAATAGTAAAAGGGCAAAATTCCCGGCTTTCTATAGCTGGCTTATAAAAAAATACTATCCCAGATTCAATTTTATTATTTGCCAGTCAAAATATATGCAACAGGATTTAATAGCACATTTCAATATAAAAACAGAAAATACTGTTGTTATTAATAACCCTGTTGAAGAAATTCATTTATTAAGTAAGGAGCCAGTATATAATAAATTTATTTCAATAGCCCGGCTGTCTGAGGAAAAAGGGATAGACCGGTTGATCCGGGCTGTGGCAAATCTTACTACTTCATTTACTTTTCATATTATCGGGGATGGGGAAAAAAAAGATGCACTGCAAAATCTGATTAACAGCCTGCAATTACAAAACAAAGTTTTTATGGAGGAAAAAAGAGATCAGCCTTTTGAAGGTATGGAGGATGCAGGCTTTTTTTTAATGGGATCTCATTACGAAGGTTTTCCCAATACTTTACTGGAAGCAGGCACATTGGGCATTCCGGTAATTGCATTTGATGCACCCGGTGGAATAAGGGAAATAGTTATTGATGGAGAAAATGGTTTGCTGGTAAAAGATATTGATGAAAAAGCATTTGCACGTACAATTGAAAAAGCCATGGGTACAAATTTTAACCGGGCCCAAATAAAAGAGCATACAATAAAATCTTTTCCTGTTATTTACTTAATTACAAAAACGGAAAATTTATTTATGGGACTTTATGAGATGGATAAAAAAAAACAGGCCTATTCTAAAACAACTTTCAGCAAATAAAAAAAATAACTCATATTTGTGGCTGTTATACAGCCGAATAAATGAAAACAAATGAATGGAATTAGGCCCAAATTATTAATATTCATCAATACACTGCAGTCTGGAGGAGCCGAGAGGGTGGTTTCTCTTTTAGTGGAACATCTCCGAAGTGATTTTGAAATACATCTTGGCCTGTACACAAATATTATTGATTATAATATTCCTGCCGAAATAAAAATCCTGGATTTAAATCAGCCTTTAAATCAAAATAAGATTCTCCGTTTTATAAAAATGCCTTATCAGGCCTATAAAGTTTACAGGTACTGTAATAAAAATAAAATAAATATTTCTGTTGCCTTTTTATACAGGCCATGTTATATAAATGCATTAATGAAAAGCCTTTGGGGGTATAAAGGGAAAGTTATAATGTGCGAAAGAACCCATCAAACCACCATGCAGCAAAGCCACTCTGCTATTTACAGGATGTTTTCAAAATTTATGGTAATGTTCTCTTATAAAAGGGCTGATTTGGTGCTGGCAAATTCTTATGCTATGCAAACGGATCTTATAGAAAATTTTAAAATAAAAACGCCGGTAAAAGTAATTTATAACCCTATTGATTTAAGTTTTATTCGGGATCATGTAAGTGAAGAACCTCCTTTTGTTTTTGAAAAAGATATTTTTTATTTTATTAACGTTGGCGGCTTTAGAAAAGAAAAAAATCATTTACTCCTGTTACAGGCTTTCTTTATTATTAAAAACCTGCCTTGTAAATTATTAATAGTAGGCGGAGGTATAATTGAAGATGACTTAAAACAAAAAGTAGCTGATTTTGGAATGAATAATAAAGTTGTTTTTTGTGGATGGGATAATAATCCGTTTAAGTATGTAAACCGGTCAGATTGTTTTGTATTAAGTTCGGATGTGGAGGGTTTTCCTAATGTGCTTATAGAAGCACTGGCTTGCGGTAAAGCAGTTATTTCTACAGATTGCAGTTCTGGCCCCAGGGAGTTACTGGCACCTTCAACCGATTTGCACCACAGGGCCATTAACAATTATGAAATTGGCGAATATGGAATTTTAACTCCGGTTAATGATGTAATAGCTTTGGCCGCCGCTATGAAAAAAATATATGAAGATGCCCCTTTGCGCAAACAATTTGAAGAAAAAGCAAAAGCCAGGGCTCAGCAGTTTGATGTGGATGAAATAAAACAATACTTTCATGTTGCATTTAGTGCACTTTAATGGGTTATTACTTAGTCCTTTGAGTAAGATTGTCTATTTTTGCAACCTGATAAAATATAAAGATGCATACGATTTTACTTACTGGTGGGGCTGGTTTTATAGGGTCGCACCTAACGCGGTTATTTGTTACAAAATACCCACATTACAAAATAGTAAACCTCGATAAACTTACTTATGCAGGTAACCTCGAAAATCTGATTGATATTGAGGATAAACCCAATTATACTTTTGTAAAAGGTGATATAACTAATTTAGAATTATTACGCAGTCTCTTTACACAACATCATTTTACAGCTGTATTACATTGTGCTGCCGAAAGCCATGTAGACAGGAGCATAACTGACCCCTTGGCTTTTATTACCACCAATGTATCAGGCACGGCCTCTTTACTGCAGGTTGCAAAAGAATTTTGGGGCAATGATTTAACCGATAAAATATTCTATCATATTTCTACAGATGAAGTATATGGTTCACTGGGAGAAAAGGGCTTTTTTACCGAAACTACAGCCTATGACCCCCGTAGCCCTTACTCAGCATCCAAAGCCTCATCCGATCATATAGTAAGGGCATTTTACCATACCTATAAATTGCCTGTAAAAATCAGTAACTGCAGTAACAACTACGGCCCTTATCATTTTCCCGAAAAATTAATTCCGCTTTGCATTTATAACATAATTAATAATAAGCCTCTGCCTATTTACGGTAAAGGAGAAAATGTAAGAGACTGGCTTTTTGTAAAGGATCATGTAAAAGCAATTGATATTATTTTTCATCATGGAAAAATTGGCGAAACGTATAATATTGGTGGCCACAATGAGTGGACCAATATTGCATTGGTAAAGGAATTATGCAAACAAATGGATGAAAAACTGGGTAGAGAGAAGGGAACATCAGAAAAATTGATTACTTATGTAAAAGACAGGGCTGGCCACGATTTGCGTTATGCCATTGACGCTACTAAATTAAAAAACGAGCTGGGCTGGTTGCCATCATTACAGTTTGAAGAAGGAATTTCGGAAACAATAGATTGGTATCTTGTAAATGCAGCGTGGTTGAATCATGTAACAAGTGGGGGTTACCAGGGGTATTATGAGAAGCAGTATGAGAAGCGTTGAAGGTTGTTGAAATAAAGAAGTTGAAAATTGTTTAACAGTTCAATTATTCAACCCTTTTCCTAACGGTATTCAACAGATTATTTATACTTTTTAAAAAGTGCCACTATGTATCAATTTGGATTTGAAAAATTAGAAGTTTGGCAAGATGCACGGAAACTAACTGTGGAAGTATATAAGCTAACAGAAAAATTTCCTGAAAGGGAAAAATTTGGGTTAACTAATCAGTTAAGAAGGGCATCAGTATCAGTAGGAGGTAATATTGCAGAAGGCACTACAAGGTCCTCTTCAAAAGAACAGGCTCATTTTTCGTCGATTTCATATGGTAGTTTGATGGAAACAATGAGTCATTTAATTACCTCATTTGATTTAAAATTTATAATTGAAGAGGAATTGTTGCTCATAAGAAACATAATACAACCTCTATCATTAAAAATTAATAATTTAAGAAACACACAATTGGCGAAAGCGAATAAGGGTTGAAAGTGGTTGAAGGGTTGAAAGTGGCTGAAGGGTTGAACAATTTTCAACAACATTTAACAATATTAAACAATTTTATATGAAGGGAATTATTCTTGCAGGCGGCTCCGGTACAAGATTGTATCCAATAACAATGGGCATCAGCAAACAATTAATGCCCATTTATGATAAGCCAATGATTTATTATCCACTAAGTACATTAATGCTTGCAGGGATAAAAGAGATTATGGTAATAACCACTCCTGAGGACCAGGTACAGTTTAAGCGTTTGTTGGGAGATGGAAGCCAATGGGGATGCAGTATTGAATATGCAAAGCAGGAAATACCCAATGGATTGGCGCAGGCATTTGTAATTGGCGAAAAATTTATAGGCAGCGATAGTGTGGCATTGGTATTAGGCGATAATATTTTTTATGGGAGTGGGTTTAGTAAATTATTGCAGAGTAGTGTTGATCCTGATGGTGCTGTAATTTTTGCATACCCTGTTAGCGATCCTGAACGCTATGGTGTAGTGGAATTTGATGCAAATTATAATGCATTAAGTATTGAGGAAAAACCGGACAAGCCCAAAAGTAATTATGCTGTTCCAGGGCTGTATTTTTATAGCAACGAAGTAGTTGATATTGCAAAAAGTATACAGCCAAGTGCAAGAGGGGAGTATGAAATAACAACAGTAAACGATTTTTATCTCCAGAAAAAGCAATTAAAAGTTGCAGTGCTGGACAGGGGCTTTGCCTGGCTGGATACGGGCACTTTTGAATCTTTAGGCGACGCAAGTGAATATGTAAGAGTAATAGAAAAAAGGCAGGGGCTAAAAATTGGCTGCCCCGAAGAAATTGCATACCGCATGGGTTTTATTACAAAAGAGCATTTATTAAAATTGGCTAAAGATTTTGAGAAAAGCGGTTATGGAGAGTATTTGAAAAGAATTGCCCAATAAAATTTATTTATGAAATATTTTGCTCATCCTACTGCCGTAATAGATGATAATTGTACCATTGGCGAGGGAACAAAAATCTGGCACTTTTCTCATATTATGCCAGGTGCTATTATTGGAAATAATTGTAACCTGGGGCAAAATGTAGTGGTATCATCCAAAGTGGTTTTGGGTAATAATGTAAGGGTACAAAATAATGTAAGCATTTACGAAGGTGTAATTTGCGAAGATGATGTTTTTTTGGGCCCCAGTATGGTGCTTACTAACGTAATTAACCCCCGCAGCGCAGTAAGCCGCAAAAATGAATTTAAAACCACGCTGATAAAAAAAGGGGCAACCATTGGTGCCAATGCCACTATTGTTTGTGGCAATACCATTGGCAGTTTTGCGTTTATAGGCGCAGGCACAGTAGTTACCAAAAATGTACCCGATTTTGCATTGGTAATTGGTAACCCCGGCAGGCAAACCGGTTGGATGAGCGAGTATGGGCATAAATTAAAGTTTAATGAAAATAATATTGCTATTTGTGAAGAAAGTAAACAGGAATATATTTTAGAAAATAATGAGGTAAGAAAGTTAAAAGAAAAGATTTAGTATACTGGAGAATACGTATCAAATAACCCCCTAAATAAACTCTACATGAAAAATTTTGCTTTAATTGGGGCCGGAGGCTATATTGCACCCCGCCATATGAAAGCAGTAAAAGATACTGGTAATAATCTATTGGCTGCATTGGATAAACATGATTCGGTAGGTATTTTAGACAGTTATTTTCCTGAAGCAGATTTTTTTACGGAGTTTGAAAGATTCGACCGGTATTTAGAAAAAGTAAAAAGGCTGGGAGTTAAAACAGATTATGTAGCGGTGTGTAGCCCCAATTATTTACACGATGCACACATACGCTTTGGCCTGCGCATTGGCGCAGATGTAATTTGTGAAAAGCCTGTGGTGCTTAATCCCTGGAACATTGATGCGCTTTTGGAAATAGAAAAAGAAACGGGTAAAAAAATTTATACCATTTTACAATTACGGCTGCACCCGGCCATAATTGCGTTGAAAGAAAAAATTGCAGCGGCACCTGCTGATAAAAAGTACGATATTAATTTACAATACATTACTTCACGTGGGCATTGGTACCACACCAGCTGGAAAGGCGACATTCAAAAAAGCGGAGGCATTGCAACCAATATTGGCGTACATTTTTTTGATATGCTGATGTGGATCTTTGGAGAAGTAAAAGAAAATAATGTTATTCAGCATAATGCTGATTCTGCTTCCGGAAATTTGGTTTTACAAAAGGCAAACGTAAATTGGATGCTGAGTATTGATGGCAATGCATTACCGGCAGATATAAAAGCAGCAGGTAAACGTACTTATAGAATTTTAAGTATAGATAGTATGACTTTCGAATTTAGCGAAGGATTTACAGAACTGCATACAAAAAGTTATGAAGAGATTATTGCCGGAAATGGATTTGGTATTGGGGAAACAAAAGCGGCAATTCAGTTGGTGCATGATATAAGGAATGCAAAATAACAGGATAAAAACATTTTCATATAATTTAAAAAATCTTTGATTAAGTCCGAATCATATAAAAAAGGGGTGGTGGTATCTACACTGTTAAATGTATTTGCTAAAGGGATTGGTTTTTTAAATTCACTTATTATAGCTTTTTATTTTGGTGCCAATACCGGTACTGATATTTACTTTTATATTTTGGCTGTTGTGGCACTTATTACCAATACAATTAATGGCATTGATTATTTGGTACTTGTACCCCAATCGATGAAAATAAGAGAACAAAAAAGTGAAGAAGAGGCTCAACAATTTATTAATTTTTTCTTTTACAGTTATCTTATAATCGGGATTGTATTAACCTTGATGGGCACTTTTGCACCGGTATTTTTGTACACTTTATTTTCTAAGTATGATATCAATATATTAAGCAGTAATAATAAATTACTGTATTTAGGAAGTTTAATAATTTTGTTTCAGCTTTTAAATAATTTTGTTTCAGCAGTTCTTACTTCTTACAAATTTTTTTCAGCCTCTATCATTTCCGGTTTGATTAACAGCATTTTTTCAATTTCATTTACTGTTTTTTTTCACAGTAAGTTAGGCATAGTGGGTACAATGATGGGGGTGGCAATGGGCTACGGCATTAATTTTTTTATTCTTATCTATGTTTTAAAACGGTATCAAAAATGGAAATTTACGGCCGTAAGATTTATGAAAGATAAAAGGGTTTGGAAAAATATAGGGTTGATGCAGATAAATATTTTACCGGTTTGGATGCGTAATTATTTTGCTCTTTACTTTTTAACAGGTATGGGGGCAGGCATTATCACTTCCTTCAACCTGGCTCAAATGCTTGCTGCATTACCTGAAATTTTTATTTTAACACAAGTGTCATCTGTAGCAGGTATTAAACTTTCAGAGCTTGCCGCAAAAAAAGATCTGGTACAAACCAACATTTTGCTGATAAATATTTTAAAAACACTTTTTATCATTATTATACCCATTGCTTTAGTTATGGCAATAGCAAACAAAGAAGTTATTCAACTTGCTTTTGAAAGGGGGAATTTTCAGAAAAATTCAATTGCAACAACAGCTTTTTGTTTCTTTTATTTTTCCTTATTACTCCCTTCAAAAATTTTCGATGTTTTATTTACACGGCTTTTTACTTCTTTTCAACTTTATGGTATAAGTACATTATTTGCAGTAATTGCACATACCTTAATTACACTGCTGTTATACTTTTTAACTAAAACATTTCAGTTACAGGGTTATTTTATCACCCTATTGATAGGCTATTATTTTATTATGCCCATCACTTTTTTATTTATAATAAAGTATAAAATCAAATCAATTAATATCGGGATAATAATAAAAGACACATTACTTTTACTATTGGCTGCTGCAGTTGTTTATTTTTTAATAAATTATCTTTTTGGTTTGTTGTACCTTCATAATGTTGTAAAACTTTTTGTTTTGTCTGTACTTGTAATTATACCATTCTTATTGCTGGCCAACTGGATGGTAGATTTAAAATATCAAAAAAAACTCTTACTCGGGGCATTAAAAAAAATAATTTAGTATAAATGATAAATGTTTCAAAACCATTTTTACCTCCCCAGGAATTATACAATAAATTTATTGCAGGTATCTGGGAGCGCCAATGGTTAACCAATAATGGCCCATTAGTTCAGGAACTGGAAGAAAAATTAAAAAATTATTTAGGAGTAAAGCATTTATTGTACGTAAATAATGGCACTATCGCATTGCAAATAGCCATAAAAGCCCTGGGTATACATGGATCAATTATTACTACTCCTTTTTCTTATGTTGCAACAACAAATTCTATTTTATGGGAGGGATGCAGGCCGGTGTTTGCAGATATTAAAAATACTGATTTTAATATTGACCCTAAAAAAATCGAATCCCTTATTACAGCCGATACGGTAGCCATTTTAGCCACACATGTTTATGGTAATCCCTGCGATGTTGATGCTATTGAAAAAATTGCCGCCAGGCATCACCTTAAAGTTATTTACGATGGCGCACATGCATTTGGGGCAGTATATAAAGGTAAACAGCTTTTAACTTTTGGTGATATCGTAACCTGTAGTTTTCATGCCACAAAAGTTTTTCATACCATTGAAGGTGGTGCAATAATTACCAACAATGAGGCACTGGCTCAAAAGATGACCTTGTACAGGCAGTTCGGCCATATTGGCGATGACTATTTTTCCATTGGCATAAATGGTAAAAGTTCAGAGTTTCATGCTGCCATGGGTTTATGTCTTTTACCGCTGATGGAAGATTTTATTAAAAACAGAAAAGCCTCTGCAGACCTTTATGACCAGCTTTTAAAAGATTTGCCCCTGCAAAGGCCCGATGCTTTGGAAGGAACCACTTATAATTATAGTTATTATCCAATAATAGTTGATACAGAGAAAAGATTGACATCTATTAAAACTTTGCTGCAGCAAAATGATGTTAACACCAGAAGATATTTTTATCCTTCGCTGAATATCTTACCCCAATACACCGGGGAACCATGCCCTGTATCTGAATCAATAAGCCTCAGGGCACTGGCTTTACCTATGTTTTACGAATTGAAGGCAACAGACATTCAAAAGATCTGCGGCCTTATAAAAACCTGTTTTTGATGAGGCTGGCAATAATGCAACCATATTTTTTCCCTTATATAGGATATTTTCAGCTTATTAGTAGTGCAGACAAATTTGTTGTGTATGATAATATTCAGTTTACAAAAAAAGGCTGGATAAACCGTAACAGGATTTTGTTTAATGGCAAAGATGAGTTTATTACGCTGCCATTAAAAAAAGATTCAGATTTTTTAATGGTTGATCAAAGAAAATTAGCAGATACTTTTAAAACTGACCGCTTAAAATTATTAAGAAGGGTACAGGAAGCCTATAGAAAAGCACCGGAGTTCAATGGGGTATATCCTTTGGCAGAGTCGGTAATTAATAACTCCGAGGAAAATCTGTTCGGTTTTATTTATAACTCCATTTGGCAGGTGTGTAAATATCTTGATATTAAAACTGAGTTCGTTATTTCTTCAAATGTACCAATTGATCACCAGCTTAAATCGCAGGATAAAGTAATTGCAATTTGCAAAGCTTTAAATGCAACAGAGTATATTAATCCTGCCGGTGGATTGGACCTTTATTCAAAAGAAGTGTTTAAGCAAAATAATATTGAATTGAGTTTTATTAAATCCAATGCGGTTGATTACCGGCAGTTTAAAAACGAATTTGTACCATGGCTTTCAATTATTGATGTGTTGATGTTTAATTCAAAAGAACAGGTGCAGCAATATGTGCAATCTCTTTATACCATTATTTAAAGTGTATTAAATGTTTAAATGGAAAAAAATGGGGCGGGTTTTTAACCCAGTTGAAATTAAAAACAGAAGCTGGTTAAAAGAGTTTGCACAGGCGCCTGCCGTTCTTATTTTTGATAATTTTGTAAGAGTATATTTTTCCTGCCGGCCACCTGCTGATGAAAATGGTCAGTATGTAAGCTATTCTTCTTACGTTGATCTGAACAGGAAAAATTTATTTGAAATATTACAAGTGAGTGAATCGCCCATTTTAAAGCTGGGCGAATTGGGTACTTTTGATGAGTTTGGTACTTATCCTGTTTCGGTAATAAGACATAATGATGAAGTGAGGGCATACTATGCCGGCTGGACAAGATGCGAATCTGTACCTTTTAATGTTGCCATTGGTATTGGCATCAGTAAAGATGAGGGTAAAACTTTTGATAAAATAGGCGATGGACCTGTGCTGTCTTATAGCATTGATGAACCTTTTATTTTAAGTGGCCCCAAAATAAGAAGGTTTAACAATAAATGGTATCTGTTTTATATTGCTGGTAAAAAATGGGTGCTGGACAATGAAAAACCTGAGCCTGTATACACCATCAGGATGGCCACTTCAAACGATGGATTAATCTGGTTAAAAGAAAATAGAGATCTTATTATGTACAGGGTGGAAGAAAATGAAGCCCAGGCCAGCCCCGATGTTTTCTTCTATAAAGGAAAATACCACATGTTTTTTTGTTACCGGCATAGCGCTAATTACCGTGGTAAAGAAAATGGGTACAGAATTGGATATGCCAGCTCAACCGATTTGGTAAATTGGGGTAGAGACGATTCCAAAGCCGGTATTGACGTTTCAGAAGAAGGATGGGATTCGGAAATGATAAGTTACCCTCATGTTTTTGAGCTGGACAATGAAGTGTACATGTTTTATTTAGGCAATCAGGTTGGCAAATATGGATTTGGATTAGCAAAGCTTGAAGCGTATCAACCTTAAAATTTTTTTTACTCAATGATCTGGCTTAAAAAAGGATTAATTTTTGAACCTGCAAAATACAATTTGCCCAATGGTTGTAATGAGTTTGCCCAATCGCCGCAAACCCTGGTGTTCGACGATTTTGTAAGAATTTATTTTTCAACAAGAAAAAAAGACACTGCTACAGGTAAATACCTCAGCTTTATTGCATTTGCCGATTTTGACAAAAGCTTTACACAGGTATTAAATGTTTCCTCAAAAAATGTAATCGAATTAGGGAACATGGGGGCATTTGACGAACACGGCATTTTTCCCATAAATATTTTACGGCATAACAATAGCATTTTTGCCTACACCTGCGGATGGAGCAGGAGGGTATCAGTTTCTGTTGAAACTTCAACAGGCATTGCTGTTAGTTATGATGATGGACTTAGTTTTCAGAAAATAGGAACAGGCCCGGTTTTAACCTCATCATTACACGAACCGATGCTGGTGGGGGATTCATTCGTACAATTTTACGAAGGGATTTTTCATATGTGGTATATTTTTGGTAAACGTTGGAAAAAAGCCGAGGGTGCTGAGCCAACTGCAAGAGTGTATAAAATTACGCATGCCACATCTGCCGATGGTATAAACTGGCAAAAAGAAGAAGGGGTACAAATTATTGCAGATAGTTTTAATGAGGATGAGTGTCAGGCTTTGCCAACTGTAACAAAAATTGGCAACCGTTACCATATGTATTTTTGTTACAGGCAAGCCACCGATTTTAGAAAAAACCCTGCACGGGGATACAGGTTAGGTTATGCATGGTCCGATGATTTGATTTACTGGACCAGAGACGATGCTAATGCAGGCATCAGTTTTTCAGAAACTGGTTGGGATGCAGAAATGATGTGCTACCCACACATTTTTCAATGTGATGATAAAGTTTATTTATTGTATAATGGTAACGAGTTTGGAAAACATGGTTTTGGTATTGCAGAATTACAGGCAGATTAAATAACGCTATTGATATGCTACCGGAAAATTTCGCTTATAAAATAAAAACGGCAGGGTTTAATGAGGTGTTTGACCACCTGCAAAACTGCAACGAAAATTTTATTCCAAAACTGAGCGAAAAAACAGGTATTGCCGCTTATTCTAAAAAAATAGTTGAAAACTCTGTTACCTTTGAGGCCTGGGCAGGTAACAAACTGGCGGGTTTAATAGCTGCTTATTTTAATGATACAAAAAATTATTCCGGTTATATAACCAACGTAAGTACGGTTAAAAAATATGCAGGTAAAGGGATAGCATCAAAGCTGATGAAAATGTGTACCGGCTATGCAGCCGAACATAAATTTAGCGAAATTTCCCTGGAAGTATTCAATAAAAATGACGGTGCCATTAAGTTGTACCGGAAATTTGGGTTTAATCAAACCGGTATAAATGGAGATTTGATTATTATGAAATTTTTTTTGAGCAATAAATAAAGAATAAAATTCAATATGAGTACCACCAGAAATTATAATACAGAACTAAAAGATACCAGCGATCACAAGTATGCCTATAATTTTGATTTTGATGTGATGCACCGATTTATGATACAATCATTTGAACCCTTTTTTAAAAACGGGAATTGTCTGGAATTAGGAAGTTTTAAAGGAGATTTTACCCGGAGGTTAACACCGGTTTTTAATGATATTACCTGTGTGGAAGCATCTGACGAAGCTGTTGCTATAGCACAAAAAGAATTTGGTAATAAAGTAAAATTTATAAATGCTCTTTTTGAAGAAGCGGTGTTACCCGGGCGGTATGACAATATTATTCTTACCCATGTGCTGGAGCATTTAGATAACCCGGTTAGTGTAATGAAAAGAATAAATGATGAATGGCTGTCCAGCAATGGCCGTTTTTTTTTGGTATGCCCCAATGCCAATGCACCAAGCCGTCAAATTGCAGTTAAAATGGGACTTATCACACATAATGATGCCATCACACCTGCCGAGGCTGAGCATGGCCACCGCATTACCTATACCTTAGATACTTTAGAAAGGGATGCAAAAGCCGCCGGATTAAAAGTGGTACACCGTTCCGGTATATTTTTTAAAGCACTGGCCAATTTTCAATGGGACAGGTTATTGAATACCGATATTATTTCAGAAGAATACTTGCAAGGTTGTTTTCAGGTGGGGCAGATATATCCCGACTTATGCTCCAGTATTTTTTTAATGTGTGAAAAAGGAAAATAAACAATGGAAGAACCTTTACTTTCGGTATGCTTAATTACATATAATCATGCAAAATATTTTAAGCAGGCCATTGAAAGTATTTTAATGCAAAAAACCAGTTTCAATTACGAAATTATTATTGCAGATGATTGCTCCACCGATGGCACCACCGAAATGGTAAGATATTATGCTGCTGCATATCCTGGAAAGATCCGCCCATTAATTCATGAAAAAAATGTAGGGCCGGCGCAAAATTATTTGCAATTATTGAAAGCGGCAAAAGGCAAATATATTGCCTATCTGGAAGCGGATGATTACTGGATAGGTAATACCAAGCTACAACAGCAAGTGAGCTTTTTAGAATCGCATCCGGATTATGCGTTATGTTTTCATAGTGTGTATAATTTAGTTAATGGAAAACAAAAATCAACCCCGGCTTATAATACACCGGATACTTCAGATATCAATTATCTGTTATCACATACCGGCTATATTAATACGCTGAGTATTGTGTACCGCAACAGCAGTCATATTACCGGGTTGCTGGAAAAACTCATTGATTCACCCTATGGCGATTTTATGACTTATGTTGCTGCTGCACAAACGGGATTAATAAAATTTATCCCTCAAAAAATGGCGGTGTACCGGGTGCACACTGCGGGTATCTGGTCATCATTAGGTGTGAAAAAAGCTTTTGAAAAAACAATTGCCGGATACAGGATGCTGTATGCTCATTTACCAGAAGCTCAACAGGTAATGCTTAAAATAAGATACCTGGTAAAACTGGAAGAGTATTTTATGCAGGATTTTTTTGCGTATACGGAGGAGGAGTTTATAGCCATGCAGATAAAGGAAATGAATATTGAGCCCTACATGATAGAATATTTAAAACTGGATTGTGAGCAAAGAAGACAGAAGTACCATTATATAAGCCGTGTGCCATTACCTCTTTTGCTTGCATCAGTTAAACAGAAGTTAATCAACCGGTTTCTATAAATCTAATTAATTTTTATAAAAAAGGAAAACAACATAATTTCATCTGGTAATTAAAAAAAATCTGTTATAGTAACTATTATACTTGAATTTAAAGTAAAGGGCTCTGAAGATTTTTTAAAAAGTATTCTGCTAAACCTGGCAGCAATTGTAAGCATATGAAAATAGGATTTCTTGGAAATACAAATAACTATCCCTTTATTATAGCCAACCAGATGAAAGCAATGGGTTGTGAGGTAGTATTATTTATTGACGCACCACCGGAAGATTTCCTTAATCGTCCCGAACAGTACCATGCATCAATTCAATATCCATACCCCGATTGGATCATTGAAAAATTATCTTTAAAGAATTCATTGTATATACATTTCCCAAATATTTTTGCGAAAGATGTTTTACGGGAATTAAATACTTGCGATGCAGTGATACTAAATGATTACGGGCACAGGTTTAAAAATTACCTTCATCCATCAATTCCGTCTATTAGTATGTTTTCCGGTGCCGATCTTGAAGTAATGGGTGACTATGACAATGTGATGAAAATGAAATTAACTAATTCTAAACTCAAATATTTTCCCCGATTTTTTAAAGAAATATTTGCTAAGTTTTCAGTAAACCAGTTACGCAGGGGAATTGCCGGATCGTCCTTGGTAAGTTATTTCCCGGAAGGTTTAATTCCTTATGGCGACAAAATATTAAAAGAAATATTTGATAACAAACCATTCAAAAAATTTAATCATATTCATGTAATCACTGATGGTTACGAATACTTCCCTCCACCCCAAAATGATATTTTCAGGATATTTAGTTTTACCCGTTTTATGTGGAAAACACCTTTCCCACCAGGAAGAAGCTTACTGGAAAATAAAGGCAATGATGTAATGATAAAAGGTATTGGCTTATTTCTTAAAACTTATAATAAACCTCTGGATATTCATTTTATAGAAAAGGGGATGCATATAAAGGAAACTAAAGAACTTATTGCAGAACTGGGATTTTCAAATATGGTAACCTGGCATAATGTAATGCCGTTTAAAGAATTGGAGAGCCATATAAAAAAGGCTGATGTTGTTTTCGAACAGTTAGGCACTCATTTTATTTCCGGAGGATTATATGCCATGCTGCAGGGCAGGTCGGTAATTGGTAATGCACAACCCGAAATTTTTGATAAGCTTACTGGAGAATCAACTCCGGTTTGTCATGCCACCACACCAGAACAGGTTTGCCAATGGCTCCAGCAACTTACCCATAATAAGGATTTAATTAGGGTTATTGGAAAAAAGAGCCGGCAATATGTTTTAGATCATTTTGATATTATAAACGAAACAAAATATTTTAAAAAATTTCTGGAGGATATAATAAGCACTAATACCAGATGATATTATGTTTTAAATATTTAACTATATAAAATAACTCTTGTAAAGGTTAATTTTTAAAAATAAAATAATTGCAATACTTTTATCCAAATACTTAAATATGTTTCCTCCTTTTTTTAACAGAAAAAGTAATAAATCTTATACTCTTGATAAATACAAATATATCTGTGATGATGTTGTTATAAACATTGTTGGAGATATTCCTCGTTTTGTTAGAGAAGGCAGTTATGCCTCACTTTTTGGAGATCAGTGGAAACAGTATAAAAAAACACAGTTAGACTCCTACTCAGGCTCACCCATTACCGAAACCAGGCTTAATCGTTGTTTAGGGAATTTACAAAACGACCTTAAAGGAAAATCGGTGTTAGAAGCAGGTTGTGGCGCAGGGCGTTTTACTGAAGTGCTGCTAAAAAAAGGTGCTACACTGGTATCATCCGACCTTAGCTCTGCAGTAGAAGTGAATATAGAAAATTTCCCCCTTTCGGATACTCATTTGGTAATACAGGCTGATATTAATGACATGCCTTATGCTGACGAAACTTTTGATGTGGTGGTTTGCCTGGGCGTAATACAGCATACCCCAGACACAGAAAAAACAATTGCAGATTTATATAAATTAGTGAAGCGGGGCGGAACCCTGGTTATTGACCATTACAGATTTGATAAATCCTATTATTTCAGGCTGGCACCATTATACCGCATCCGCCTTCGTAAAAAATCAGCAGGTTTCACCATACCTTATACACAAAAGCTAATAAAGCAATATTTACCTTGGCACAAAAAATTTGCAAAGAATAAATTAATGAGTGTTTTGCTCAATCGTATTTCACCTGTAATTTCTTACTATACTGTTTTTCCACAATTTAATGAGGAGTTGCAACAGGAGTGGGCACTTTTAGATACACATGATTCGCTAACTGACTGGCACAAAAGATTTCGAAATAAAAAACAAATAACAAATACGCTTACGGCACTTGGTGCAACAGAAATACACTGTACCAATGGGGGAAATGGAGTAGAAGCCAGCTGCAAAAAACCAGCAAAAGCATAATCAAAAAATTTCATGAAAGTACTACATGTACTATATTCCGGTTTAGGTGGGCATGGCAATGTTTTTTTTTCAATGGTAAGTGCAGATAGTAGCAAAGAGTTTGAATACGAAGCTTTATTCAACGGTGTGGAGGAGGTAAGAGAAGAATATAAAGAACGCTGTAGCCAAAGCAATGTTATCTGGAATTATATAAAGAAAAAACCGGGATTACATATCGGTTATTACATAAAATTATACCAGCAAATAAATAAGGCTAAACCGCAAGTAATTTTTTTACACGGAGGTGCTGCAGTTATTCCGGCTAAGCTGGCAAAATTATTTGGTCGTACAGTAAAAAAAATAATTGTAAGAGAAACACAGGCTAATCATTTAAAAAATACCATTGACTGGATTTATCTGGCAACGGCGATGTTGCTGGCAGATAAAATGGTGTATTTAAGTACAGACTATAAACAACAGGTGAAGACAAAATTAAAATGGCTGTATAAAGAAAAAGATACCGCTGTAATTCCCAATGGTATTGATCTGGATACATTTAATGCAACTTCCGTAATGCAACACCAACAGGAAATTTTGCTGGGCATGCAAAGCAGGCTGATAAGCATTAAAGATCATATTACATTATTAAATGCTTTTGCCCTCCTGCTGAAAAATGAACTGCTTATCCCAGTACGTTTAATTATTGCAGGCGATGGTGAATACAAATCAACACTTGAAGCCCACGCACAATTATTGAATATAACAGATAAAGTTATATTTACCGGGATGCTGAAGGAAAAGGAACTAGTGATTTTTTTGCATAAGGTTGATATCTATATTCATGCTTCTTTAGGAGAAACAATGAGTACCGCAATAATGCAGGCAATGGCATGCGGCAAACCGATTATTGCATCGGATGTAATGGGTATTAATAATATGATTGAAAATAATATTACGGGTATATTAGTACCCCCTAAAAATGCAATTGCAATGGCAGAAGCCCTGTTACATTTAATAAATAATACAGAACTGGCTAAACAACTTGCCACTAATGCATTTAACTTTGCAGAAGAAAATTATAGCAATAAAAAAATGTTAGACAGATACAACGAAATTTTTAATACAATTATTTAAAAAATATAAGATGGAAAATTAACTTTAAAAGAGTACCATCATTTAGTAATATAAAAACTATATTAATAACAGGCTCAACAGGTTTTATCGGGGCAATTTAACTAAATTGCATTTATCAAAAGGATTTAAAGTTATAGCAATTTATAAAGCTATGTAATATTGCCTGACCAATGAAAGATGTTTATGTTACATTGAATATGGGAAATAATAATCCCGGTAAATTGAAGGATCTGGTTACTAATATTTGTACTCAAATTAATGAAAGACCAAAATTAAATTATAAAGGGATGCAACCTGGCGATGTATAGATAACTTATGCTGATATTTCCAATGCAACCCGATTACTTAATTATAATCCTGGTATTGGTGTTTCAGTAGGAATTTTTTTTATTGATTGGTTTAAATTGAATAATAAACCTGAATAGCAGCTGTTACTTTAAATTTATTTATTGAAAATCCTTCATTTAATATATACCCAGGGTTTAGGCGGCGCCGAAAAATATTTAAAACATTTATTGCCGGGGCTTAAAAAACATGGAATTGATTGTGACTTGATAGTCGTTTGCCCTAAAGGGGCTGAAGATATTTTTACCAGTTACTGCTATACTCTAAACGGGCTTGGCGTTAAAACCACATTAATTGTAGCTGGCAAACTATCTGTTATAACTACAGCAATAAAAATCAATTCATATTTAAGGGCTAACAAGATTAATGTTGTTCACGCCCATTTATTTCATGCAGACCTGCTGGCAACTGTTTTGAAATCAGTTTTTTTTAGTAAAGTTTATATTATTTCAACCAAGCATGGCTACCAGGAAAAGGTCTTTCAACAATATGATCTTATTAACTATAAACAACCAAATGATCTCTATTATTATATCACAAAATATATGTTGAGAAAAATTGATAAAAATATAGCAGTATCTAAAGGCATGGCCGATTTGTATTATAACCTTAAACTTACCAAAACCAGATATCCTTTTATTCATCATGGTACTCAAATTGATGCATTTGATGAAGAAGATTACCGGGCAACCTGCAGAAAGGGTAATCCTCAATTAATAATTGTTGGCCGGATAGAGACTATTAAGGGGCACCATTTTTTAGTTGATGCTTTACCGTTTGTAATGGAAAAATTTCCGGATGTTAAATTATTAGTGCTGGGAGAAGGTAGTGAAAAAGATAATTGTATAAAAAGGATAAATAAAGCGGGCTTGCAAAATAATGTAGAATTTTTAGGTTTTATGCCTGATCCTTACCCTTATATCAGTCATTCAGATGTTATTATCAGCCCTTCATTTTTTGAATCATTTGGGCTGGTGTACATTGAAGCATTTGCACTTAAAACAGCTGTTGTAGCATTTGATACTCCTGCCGGAAATGAAATTATGGTAAATAATGAAACTGCTTTTTTAGTGGAAAAAGGAAACAGCAGGTTATTGGCCGAAAAAATTATTTACTTATTGAAAAACACAGAAGAAAGAAGTATAATGGTTGAAAAAGCATATGAAAATTACCTTAAAAACTTTACAACTGAAGTAATGATAAAAAAAACTGCTGATTTGTATAAGGGTCTTGTGTTTAATTAGTCTTTATTCTCTCTTGCCAACAGCATGCTAAAATGCACTGTAATCCACAAATTTTATATTTGGTAAACCTGCCTCTTTCATCATTTCCTCAATTTCAGATTTTAAAAAACGTTGTTCTAATGTAGTGCCAAATCGGTCCAGGCAATCGTTTATTAAATTAAAAAAATGGTTTATTATAGTAAGGCTCTAAAGGTTTTTTTTGTCAGACTATGCAAATTCATTTTATGCAGCAAGCCTGCAAACCTGGATAGCGGCTAGTAAATTATTATAGCTAGTAAATCGCAAGTAAATTTCTTTAAAGCAGATGGCATTCTTGAAATTATAAGACGTAAACCATTGGATAAATAAAAAACCACGATTATCAAACCTGTAATAGAGATATATATAGAAATGCCCTCCTTTTTTTATTTTTTTTACACAATTAATCAATGCTTGCTTAGTATCAGGTATATGGTGGAGTACACCAATACTCATTCCAAAATCAAAAGTTTCATCATTCCAGGGTATTGTGTCTACACTTGCTTTTGTAATACGTACGTTATCTTTTGCGCCTAACATTTTATCTGCCACCAGTATAGCATCACTGGAATCTATTGCTTCAATAAAACCTGCTTTGTCTACAAAATAATCTGTCCATCTGCCACTGCCACAGCCTATATCTATCATGTATGTATTTTTATTTACAATAGTTTCATTTATTATATCAAAATACTCTTTTCTTAATTCTTTTACACTTTCATAAGTATGGTAGAAAATTTTTTCTACTCCTCGCCAAAATCGGTTACAACACTTTGGTCAATATTTTCATTGATATTTGGTGTTGTGAAAACTTCAATTGGTTTGTTGGTTCCACTTATTGTGCTTACAGATTGTTTGTTGTATGGTTGCATTTTTTACTTATGCTTTTTTAATTTGGTATTAAAATATTAGTAAATCTTCATGTATTTTTTATGGCCAGTTAAATTTTATTTAAAATTTAAACACTGTAGATTACAGTATAATTTACTTAATTGTCTATGTTGGCTTCTTTATACTTTACATAAATGGATATTAACAGAAAAGCAAAAAAAGGTAAAATAGGAATTCTGTATCTGACCATTGTACCAAAGTTAAAAGTAGTAAACCCAATTATTAAACTTAAAATAATTATAACTACAAAAGAAAAAAGTATAAAGGGATTTGAAAAAATATAGGAGAAAAATTTTAGTCTTGTCTTAAATAATAGATATAGAAAGACCAGTAAAGCAAAAAATGACTCTAAGCTGGAAAATACCATCATTAAATTTTTAATTTCCCATAAAAAAGGCCGGAATAAAGTTGTAAATATATTGCCTGGGCTGCTTAAAATAATCCCCAAAATTGTAAAATCTATATTTTTTCCGGCAAAACCACTTCCGGCTTCGCCAGCTGCATCAAAATTTTCATAAATATTTTTAAAAGTATCAACTGTAGCTTTTGAATCTTCAATTAAAGAATTAAAATAGGATTGTAAAGTAAAATTTAAAATTAAAAAACTTACCAGTGAAATTAAAATTGTGTAGACTAGCTTTTTAAGTAATGTTTCCTTCTTTTTAATAAAATAGTGAACTGAAAAAATAATTATTGCGGCAATTATTGCTCCCGCAATATAACTTTTAATGACAATAAGCAAATAGGAGCATAGAATAAGCAATACTAAATTTTGTGGCGAAAATTTATACTTGATAAAAAATGTATAAAGAATATTGAAAATAAATCCTACACAGCCAATGCATATAGAATCTTTTATTAATCCGCTACCCCAAAACCAAATAGAGGGAGTGTATAAAACAGTAAACGCTAATAATTTTTGGGCTTTGTATTCTAAAATTTCATTAAATGTATTAAACAGCCTCCATAGGCCAGCAAAAGAAAAGAGCCCAAAAAATAAAGTAATGATCAAGTACCTGTTAAAAGTAATAAAAGAAATTATCGCACTGATTTTCATAACTGCAAGGTTACCGGGATTATTCATAACATTTCCCACAAAAGCATCTCCCGTTTGGTTACTTAAATATAGTTTTGATAGCTGTTCCGGGCCATAAAAAAAATATTTTAGCGTAAGTTCATCCTTTGAAATATCAGTTATAAAGTTACTTCCCATAAAAAATACAAAAGAATCACCGTAGTGATAATAATATTGAACTACTAAAGCATACAATACAGCCCCGGCCATATGCAGAATAAAAGCTGTCATATAAAATTTATACAAACCATTTGTTCTATAGGTAACCGCTTTTTTCCTAACGAATAAGTAAAAAATATAAATATATATTGGTGCAATAAGGAAATCTATTATTTCAATAAACTGCATGAAATTTATTTAATCTTGTTTGTTAAGTATTGCCATAAAGTGGGCTGATAATACATGTTACCTTTTTCAATATTGGAGGTTATAGTTAAGCAGTCATTCATCGCTTCTTTTATAACAATTTTTATTGCATTAACACCTTCTGCAACCTGTATTATCGGGTAGGTAGTAAAATTATCTGCTTTAAACGGTTTTAAAAAAACCTGTTTTAAAACGGCACCGGTATCTACACCAGGGTCCACCAAATGAATGGTAGTACCAAAATTTTCAATGTCGTTGTTATATAAAGCCCAATAACCTCCGTGGCTCCCCCTGTACCAGGGAGTAATACCCACATGCATATTTATAAAAATTGCGCTGGTACATTGCAATATTTTTTTACTGATAATTCTTGTGCCATTAACTAAAACAATATCTGGTTGCATTTGCTGTAACAACTGTTTGCAAGCTTCGTCATTTACCGATGTAACAAATTTTGTTTTGCCGGTATTAAAAGCAGAGCTATTTAATTGGTATTGCTGTATAAGTGCTTCTTTTCGGTATCTGGCCTTCTTTTGCAGATAGGGAACAATTAAAACAGAAAACATTACCTGCCCCATTACTTTAAAAAAACCAATTCTTTTTAAGCGGGCCATAAAAAATGTCTTTTTTGAAACTGGTTGTTCTATAATGGCTGCTGCAATTTCAAAATCTTTTATAGTGGCATGGTATACCCATCTGGATGATTCACAATCGGATGCCAGGAAAACTATTTTTTTATGCTGCATTTATGGTATAATTATTAATCACTAGCAGGTAATAAACTAAAAAACTAATAGCCTCCTGCCTCCTGCATAGTGTTGTTTGCAAAGCCATATTCTTTATTTAAAACCTTAAAATGGTTTAATATTACTTTTAAATTGGCCATATTTTCTGCAATATTAATTCCAAAATTATGTGGATGCCACCAGAGATGATAGACCTCATTTTTTATTGCTGCCTTGGTCATTTCATTCATTATTCTTTTTAACTTAATTCTTTCCAGAAAGGCTAAATTTTTATTATAAGGCTTTAAAAAACGGCTGGCAGGTATATTCACCGGCAAACCATTTTCTTTTTTTATTACATAAGAATTTTTATAGCCCGAGACTGGCAGATAAGTATCTAATAAACGGCAAAGTCTTATAAAGGGAACTTCGGCAGTAAATTTCCGGGCTTTATATATCCATGAGGTGGGGTTACCCCTGTACACATTTATTCCGTTATTATGTAACACAGCAAGGTATTCTACATTTAACTGATTTCGTGGAAAAACAATACTGTTAAGTGTTACATTGTTTACCTCAGCAATTTTTTTGGCCGCCTTAATATCGGCATCAAATTCCCGGGCACACTGCCCTTCTTCCAAACAATAATAATGGCAAAAAGTATGAGTGCTTATTTCGTGTGGGCTTTGCTTTAGTTGTTGTAATAAACTGTAGCCAAAATGATAAGGGTCATCGGTTTCATTGTTGCCAATTGAAAGAATTTCATTTTTGTAAACATTATATTTATTATTGGTATAGCTGGGTTTATCATAGGGGACATAGGAAAGCAACTCTTCTTTATTTTTAGCAAATAAGAAACCAACTGTAGCAAAAGTTGCTTTAAAATTGTACTCGGCAAACAAATTAATTAGCTGTGGCAATACCTCTTTTACTCCTAAAATATTAGCACCATACTTTTTTTTGTTAGTAACATCCCAAACTCCCCAGAGTAATTCAAAATCTAAGGATATAACAAATGTTCCTTTACTATTGCTGATATTATTCATTTAAATTAGACAGCCAAAATTTTTAAGTAGCGTGAAATTAGTTGATTTATTTTAAATACATTGCAATACCATAACCAAAGATTTGTAATCGTATTCCACTTACCTTTACATCCTAAATATGTAATTAATAATTTATTATGTGTGGCATCTCCGGCTTTGCCGATTTTAGTAAAAAAACTGACTTAAGTACTTTAGAAAAAATGAACCGTATGCTGGCGCATCGTGGGCCCGACGGCGAAGGTTACGGAATGTATAATACTAATACAGCAACCATTGGCCTTGGCCACAGGCGTTTAAGTATTATAGATTTAACCGAAGGGGGTAGTCAGCCCCAGACTTTTCAATCGCTTCATATTACATTTAACGGCGAAATTTATAACTACGCAGAAATTAAAACGGAGCTGGAACAAAAAGGCCATCAATTCCACAGCCACAGTGATACAGAAGTAATTTTACATGCCTATGCAGAATGGGGCAATGCAGCCCTGCAAAAATTTATAGGCATGTTTGCCTTTGTTATTTATGATGAGGCTACCCAAAAATTATTTGCCTGCAGGGACAGAGCCGGGATAAAGCCATTTTTTTATTATTGGAAGGATGGATTATTTTTATTTGGATCTGAATTAAAAGCAATGGTACAGCATCCCGGTTTTATAAAAGAAATTAATATTGATGCTGCTGCTGCCTTTATGCAATATGGCTATGTACCTACACCGCATTGCATTTACTATAATGCCTTTAAACTGAAGCCGGGTCATTTTTTAGAAATGAATGTTGCTGATAGAACTATTCATACTGAGCAATACTGGAATGTATATGATGCCTACAATAAACCGCCTTTAAAAATAAGTTTGCCCGAGGCCATTACAGAAACAGAAAAAATATTAACCAGTGCCTTTCAATACCGTATGGTAAGTGATGTACCGGTGGGTGTTTTTTTAAGCGGTGGTTACGACAGTGGTTGTGTAACGGCATTGCTGCAGGCAAACAATACAGAAAAAATTAAAACTTTTACAATTGGAGTACCGGACGCCGGATTAAATGAAGCACCATTTGCAAAAATAATTGCAGCTCACCTTGGTACAGATCATACAGAATATTATTGTACTCAAAAAGAAGCGTTGGAAATTGTACCGCAATTACCCTTTTTTTATGATGAACCCTTTGCCGATAGCAGTGCCATACCCACTACTCTGGTAAGTAAAATTGCCCGCCAAAAAGTAACGGTGGCGTTATCTGCCGATGCCGGAGATGAAATTTTTGCCGGCTACAACCGTTACGATTATGTAATGAAGTATGGTAGAAAACTTAAAAAAGTCCCTGGTTTTATGCGTAAATCTGCTGCGGCAATTATGAACAGGGTGCCGGCAGATGCTATTCCTTTTCTTAGCAATCAGTATCTTTTTCACAGCAGGTACGAAAAAATCAGAACCGTACTGAAAAATCCTTCCGAACAAAATATTTTAAAAAATATTACCCAACTATTAAACAGCGATACTATTGCATTGCTGTTTAAAAAACCGGTTAGTGTATTGCCTTCTGCTTTTGATAGTAAAGAACTGACTAAAGAAAATTATTCCATTTTAAACTATATGCTGGCAATAGATTATCAAACCTATTTGCTGGATGATATTTTGCAAAAAATAGATCGGGCAGGAATGAGTGTAAGCCTTGAAGGAAGAGAGCCTTTTTTAGACCATCGTGTAATTGAATGGGCAGCGCAATTACCCATGGAGTATAAATATAATAAAGGCAATAAAAAATTTATCATTAAGGAAATAGTGCATAAATATATTCCTAAAGCTATGATGGACAGGCCTAAAATGGGCTTTGGCATTCCTATTGCCACCTGGCTTGGAAAAGACTTAAAGCCTTTTGTAGACAGGTACTTTGATGAAGCTTTTATAATAAAGCAAAACATTTTTAATAACGATGAAGTGCAAAGGGTAAAACAATCATTTTACAAGGGCCAAAAAGAAAGAGCAGAAAAAATATGGTATTTATTAATGTTTCAGATGTGGTACGACAAGTGGATGAACAATAATTAAAGAAAGTAAAATTTATTTGGTAATTAATAACCCTTAATGTCTTATAGCAGTATTTATATGATTGCATATAGTCATGAATTTTTTATAGTCAAAGCAATAGAAGCTGTTTTGATGCAGCAAACTTCCTATACATACGAACTGGTAATAGGCGAAGATTACAGCACAGATAATACCAGGAAAATATGTGAGAGGGGTTTAAAAAAATATCCCGAAAAAATAAAACTGTTACCGTCGTTACAAAATTACGGATGATCAAAAATGCTATGCGTAACCTTGAAGTATGTACTGGGAAATATATTGCTTTTTGCGAAGGAGATGATTACTGGATTGATAAAAGTAAGTGCAAACACAGGTTGATTTTCTTGAAAAAAATGTATCATACTCCTTATTTTTTTAAGATTGTTTACTTTTTATTTATCAAAAATTTTTACAGGAGAAAGGATAAGCTAATTTTTAATTGGATTAGAAAATGAAAAAAACGGTGCTTCATTTTATTTACAGCCTTGGCCGGGGTGGTGCTGAGACGATGCTGGTTAGTGTTTTAAAGGAATTATCTGAGTATAATAATATAGTGGTAACATTATATAAGGATAATCATTTTGAACAGGAACTGGTTTGCGATAAATTCATTTGTCTTAATAAACCCTCTTTATTGTCAATTCCGTTTGCAGCCATGCAACTGCGCTCTTTAATAAAGAAATATAAAGTGGATTTGGTACATACTCATTTGGCATTACCCATTTTTGTTGCAAGGCTGGCAACACCTGCTGCTATTCCTTTAGTAACTACCATTCATAATTCAATTGCTACATCAAAAGATTACAGGAGAAGTATCATAAGAATGCTGGATAAAACTACTTATCGGTTAAGAGAATCTACTATAATTGGTGTTTCAAACGATACTATTAATGATTACTTTTCTGTTTTAAAAA